>CAXTSA010000293.1:0-4101 GCA_964246755.1 uncultured Acidobacteriaceae bacterium | reverse complement strand
TTTGCGACAGCGCACCGCGTCAAGCAGTCCGAGGTGCGCCGCGACGCCGTGCGCGTCGCCCTGACCGCCGCGCAGAATCGCCTCGTCGTCAATCTCCAGGACGCCTACGCCGAAGCGCAAACCGCCGGGCAAGCCCTCGCCTCCCTCGGAACGACCGTCGGCACGGCCCAGGAGAGCCTGCGCCTCACGCAACTGCGCTACGAAAGCGGCGAAGCGACGGTGCTCGAAGTGGTGGACGCCGAGACCTCCCTGTACACCGCGCAGACCGCGGAGCAGGACGGACAGGTGCGGTACCAGCAGGCACTCACGGGCCTCCAGACACTGACAGGAAATCTATGAACGCACGCGAGCGAGCTTTGAGCCGGGAAACAGACAAAGAACCCGGCGAAGAACCAGACGGGAACACAAACACGGGTGCCCCCCATCTCGCTTCTGCGATGTGGGTTGAGGCACTGTGGGTCAAGGCGCCGAGCGCTCCCCGCGCAAAAAGCCTGGCGGCTCTGCTCTGCGCCACGCTGCCGTGGTTTGCCATCGCCGGCTGCGGCAAAAAAGCCGCCGAGGATACCCCCTCCGTCCTGGTCAGCGTGCAGGTAGCCCACCCCGAGCGCGGCACCATCTCGGACCACGTGATTTCAGACGCCGTGCTCTCGCCGCTCGCGCAGGCCGCCCTCTCACCCCGCATCTCCGCGCCCGTGCGCCGCTTTTACGTGCAGCGCGGCTCGCACGTGGCGGCCGGCCAGCTGCTCGCGACACTGGAAAACCGCGATCTCCAGGCCGCCGCCATCGACACCCAAGGTAGCTACGCAGCGGCCGAGGCCGCATTCGACAGCACCAAAGGCGCGCAGGTGCCGGACGAAACCCAGCGTTCCCGCCTCGACGTAGCCCAGGCCGCGGCCACGCGCGACCTCGACGCGAGCATCGTCGCCGCGCGGCAAAAACTCTTCGAGCAGGGCGCCATCCCGGGCCGCGATCTCGATACCTCCCGCGCCACCCTCGTCCAGGCGCAGGCCGCCTACGATGTTGCCGCCAGGCACCTCGAATCGCTCGAAGCGGTAAGCCGCAAAGCCACACTCGAGCAGTCCCGAGGCGCCATGCTGAGCGCCAAAGGCAAGTATCTCGGCGCGGAGGCGCAGGTCTCCTACTCCGAGGTGCGCAGCCCCATCCAAGGCGTGGTGACCGACCGGCCCCTGTTCGCCGGCGAGACCGCGGCCGCCGGCGCGCCGCTCGTCACCGTCATGGACACCACCGCCATGCTGGCCAAGGTGCACCTGGCCCAGAGCGCGGCGCAGGGCGTCAAGGTGGGCGACGCGGCCGCTGTGTCGCTACCCGGCATCGACGAACCGCTGCCCGCGCGCGTCTCCCTGGTCAGCCCGGCGCTCGACCCCGGCAGCACCACGCTCGAGGTGTGGCTGCGCCTGGAGAACCGCGACGGCATGCTGAAATCCGGAACGCCCGTGCACACCAGCGTCACCGGCCACACCGTCCAGAACGCGCTGCTGGTGCCGGCCCCCGCTTTGCTCACTGGGCAGGACGGCAGCAAATACGTCATGCTGCTGGGCTCCGACGGCGCCGCCCACAAGCGAGCGGTCAAGGTCGGCATCACCGACAGCGACAACGCGCAGATTGTAAGCGGACTCGTCCGCACCGATACCGTCATCACCGATGGCGCCTATGGCCTTGACGAAGGCACAAAGGTACACGTGGGCCCGGCCGAGGGCAGCAACGACGGCAAGCCCTCCCCGGCCGGCAAAGGCGCGGCCGCTGAAAAGGACGGCCTGTGATGCCGCAGCCGAGGCACACCATCGAAGCCGACGGCGCAGTCAACCCGCCCACCGCCCCGCCTGAGGAAACCGGCTTTTGGCTCGCGCGCTTCCGTGCGCCCATCTTCTTCTTTCTCACGGTTCTCACCATCGCCGGCGTGTACTTCGCCCTCCGCCTGCCCATCTCTGTCTTCCCCGACACCAACTTTCCCCGCATCGTCATCGGCATCGACAACGGCGTCATGCCCGTCGAGCAGATGGAAGTCACCGTCACCAAGCCGCTCGAGGACGCCATGAACGCGGTCCCCGGCCTCACCACCGTGCGCTCCACCACCAGCCGAGGCTCGGCCGAGGTCAGCCTGCTGTTCGACTGGAACGCCGACATGGCGCAAACCCTGCAGCTGGTCAACGCCGAGCTGGGCAAGGTGCGCCAGACCCTGCCGGCGACCGCCGTCATCACCACCAACCGGCTCACCTTCGCGACCTTCCCGATCCTCGGCTATAGCCTTAGCTCCGCCACCATGCCGCAAACCGCCCTGTGGGAGCTGGCCACCTACCAGCTCAAGCCCCCGCTGAACCGCATCGATGGCGTCCGCAACGTCAACGTGCAGGGCGGCGAGGTGCCGGAGTTTCACCTGGTCCCCAACATGGCCCGCATGCAGGCCGCCGGCGTCACCGTGCTCGATCTCGCCAACCAGATCGACACCTCCAATACCGTCGACTCGCCCGGCCTGTATGAGGCTAACCATGAACTCGTCCTCGGCCTCGTCGGTGCGCAGGCGCACGATGCGGCCGGCCTTGGTCAGCTTGCTCTCAAAGCCACCACCGGCGGCACCCCCGTGCGCGTCAGCGACGTCGCCCGCGTCGAACACGCGACCATGCCCGTCTACACCGTCGTTACCGCGAACGGCCACCCCTCCGTGCTGCTCACCATCGCGCGCCAACCCTCCTCCAACACCGTCGCGGTCGCCGACGCGGTCGACAAGGAGATCGCGCAGCTCAGCAAAAACCTGCCCCCCGGCGTCACCCTCACGCCCTTTTACGACCAGTCCGAGCTCGTGCGCGCATCCATCCGCAGCGTCCGCGACGCCATCCTGATCGGCCTCGCGCTGGCCTGCGTCGTCCTGTTCCTCTTCCTGCGCGACACCGCCGCCTCGCTCGTCGCGGGCCTCGTCATACCGGTCACCGTCGCCATCACCGTGCTCTTCCTCACCCTTATCGGCGAAAGTTTCAATCTCATGACCCTCGGCGGTCTCGCCGCGGCCATCGGCCTGGTTATCGACGACGCCATCGTCGTCATCGAAAACATCGTCATGCACCGCGACGCCGGCCAGGGTCCGGTCCAGGCCGTGCGCCTGGCACTCGGCGAAATCACCGTCCCGCTCGTCTTCTCGACGCTCACCCCGGTCGTCGTTTTCCTGCCGCTGGTCGCCGTCTCGGGCGTCACCGGCAGCTTCCTCCGCGCGCTCGCCATCACCATGACCGCCGCCCTGCTTACCTCGCTCGCGCTCGCGCTCTCCTTTACCCCGTCGCTCTCGCTGGTCTTCCTGCGCAACCGCAAGGGCGCCGGCCACGAAACCGAAGGCCGGCTCATGCGGCGCGTGCTCGACGCGCACGGCGTGGCCCTCAGCTGGGCGCTGCGCCGTCCGGCCATCCTCGGCCTGCTCTGCTGCCTGCTCGTCGCCGGCGCCTACTTCGGCTACGGGGCTCTCGGCTCTGACCTGCTGCCCGCCATGGACGAGGGCGGCTTCATCCTCGACTACATCATGCCCGCCGGCTCCTCCCTCGCCGAAACCAATCGCGTCCTCGCTCACGTCGAGCGCATCCTCCACGCCACGCCCGAGGTCGACAGCACCTCCCGCCGCACCGGCCTGCAAATGGGCCTCGCCGCCGTTACCGAAGCCAACACCGGCGACATGACCGTGCGCCTGCGCAACAAGCGCTCCCGCGGTATCGACGACGTCATCGCCGATATCCGCGAGCAAATCAAAAAAACCGAGCCCGAGCTCGACGTCGAATTCACCCAGGTCCTCCAGGACATGATCGGCGACCTCTCCAACGCGCCGCAGCCTATTCAGATCAAGCTTTTTTCGGTCGATCCCGCGCTGCTCTCCAGCATCGGCCCGCGCGTCGCCGACGCCATCGGCAAGGTCGCCGGCGTCGTCGACATCCAGAACGGCATCGACAACACCCTCTCCGGCCCCGCGACCAACTTCCAGGTCGACCCCTCCGTCGCGGCGCGCCTCGGCTTTACCCCCGCCGAGGTCGCCGAAGACGCGACCTCCATCCTGGACGACGTCACAGCCACCACACCGGTCATCGCCAACGGCCGCCCCTACAC
>CAXTSA010000292.1:0-4103 GCA_964246755.1 uncultured Acidobacteriaceae bacterium | reverse complement strand
GGCTCTCGGGGGCGGAGTTCTTGCGATGGGGATCGCGGTTTTGCTTTTTACCCGGAAGGATCTGAAGCACCTATAACGAAGAGGCCGGCAACTACCGGCTCTCTTTGTGCATCCTAAGCGACGCGCTACTGTGTGCGTTCTACCCCGGTCGGGTGGACTTTCCACTTTGCTCTCGCAGCCGAGGGACTCGCCGAAGATGTTTGCGCCACTCCGGCCTCAGCGGGAAGGCGGAACGTGAGCGCGGCGGAGCGAGCCGCCTCAAGGAAGCGGCCCGGCACAACGCCGAGCATCAGGGTAGCCGTGGCAGTGAGAAAAATCGCGAATAGCAGTGGGATCTGGATGCGGGGCATCTTTTCGAGCAGACCATTTTCCTGCGGGCGGGAGTAGATAGCTGCCAGCAATCGCACATAGTAGAACGCCGCTACGCCGGAGTTGATCAGCCCGATAATCGCGAGCCAGACTAGGCCGGAGTGGACCGCGGCCGTAAAGACATAGAACTTGCCGAAAAAGCCGCCTGTGAACGGGATACCGATCAGGGACACGAGGAAGAAAGCCATCGCGCCGCCAAGCAGTGGGGAGCGGTAGCCGAGACCGCGATAATCCTGGACCGTGGTCAACCGGTCGTCGTAGCCGCCGGCATGCGAGATGACAGCGAAGATGCCGACGTTCATCGCGGCATAGGTCACGGTGTAAAAGCTGGCCGCGGCGACGCCATCGACCGAAAGAGCGGTGAAGCCGACCAGCAGGTATCCCGCGTTCGCGATCGAGGAGTAGGCCAGCATGCGTTTGACGTTGCGCTGCCGCAGAGCGCCCAGGTTGCCGATGGTCATCGAGAGCACGGCCATCCACCACACGATGGGCTGCCAGTGCGCGTAAAGCGTCGGGAAGGCTACGAAGAGAATGCGCAACAGGACGGCGAAGGCGGCGGCCTTGGGCGCGGTCGACATCATGCCCACAATCGGAGAAGGCGCGCCTTCATACGCGTCCGGCGTCCATACGTGGAACGGTGCGGCTGAAACCTTGAAGCCGAGGCCAATCAGGATCATGCCCACGCCGAGGGTGGCAAGCAATGGAGTGGCGTTGCCAGGAAGCTGCGCGGCGATCAGCCCGATGCGCGTGGTGCCGGTAGCGCCATAGATCAGCGCGATCCCGTAAAGGAAAAAGGCGGTTGCAAAGGAGCCGAGCAGGAAGTATTTGATCGACGACTCGGGGCTCTTCGCAGCCTTGCGCCGGAAGCCCGCCAGGATGTAGCTGGAGATCGACGAGATTTCAAGCGCGACAAAGACCAGCAGCAGTTCAGTGGCGGAGGTCATCAGCATGGAGCCGACGGCGCCGAAAATGGTAAGCGCGAACATCTCGCCGAGGTTTTCCTGGTCTGGCCTGACCACGTCGAGGGTGACGAGCAGTGAAACCAGCACAATGCCGGCGATGGTGATGTGGAAGAACGCGGAAAAAGCGTCAGTCTGGACCGTATTGTAGTAGGCCGTGCCGGGGTTTCCATGCAGTTGCTGGATCGAGGCGAACAGTGCATAGAGTGTGCCGAGGACGGCAAGCCACCCCATGGATTTGCGGCTGATTTGTTTCGGCAGGACCGGCTCAATCAGCATGATGAGGACGCCGGTGACGGTGAGGATGACTTCCGGCCAGATGCGGAGTAGTTGCGTGTTCATTGAGCCTCCGCGTGGTGGGCTGGTGCTGCATGGCTCCAGGTAACGTATCTATGCCCATGGTCCGCCAAGCCGCTCACAGCCGGGTCGATCGCCTTGATCCAGTACGGAGAAGCGACGCCCATCACCAGGAACAGCACGATGAAGGGCCACATGGCCAGGTGCTCGCGGGGGTTCAGGTCGCGGACCCCGACCCGGTTCGCGACCAGCGCGGATTGCTTGCCGTAGAAGACTTTCTGGATTGCGGTCAGAAGGTAAGCGGCGCTGGAGATGACGCCAAGGGTAGCGACGACGCCCCAGGCGAGATGGGTCGTGACCGCGGAGGAAAGCACCAGGAACTCGCCGACAAAGCCGTTCAGGATAGGCAGGCCGATGAGCGCAAGTCCGGTGATGACGAAGAATGTGACCATCCAGGGCAGGCGCGCGGCGAGGCCGCCGTAAGCCGCTGCGTCGTAAGTACCGTAGCGTTCATAGAGCAGGCCGAGCAGCACGAGCAGTGCGCCGCCGATCAGGCCCTCGTTGATCGTTTGGTAGACCGCGCCGTCGAGCCCGGCGATGGTGAAGCAGAAGATGCCGAGGGTGCAGAAGCTTAAGGCCGCGATCGTGCCGAAGGCGACGATGCGCTTCAAGTCGCGCTGGACCAGCGCGTTCAGCGAACCATACAGGATGCCGATGACAGCGAGCGCGATCATCCAGGGCGCGAAGGCGCGCGACTGCGCGGGGAACAGGCCTAGGTTGAAGCGGATGAGCGAGTAGAGCCCCAGCTTGCCGGCGACCACCATCGCCATCGCGGTCGGCGCCTCGGAGAAGACATCGGGCAGCCAGGCGTGGAGCGGAAACACCGGAACCTTGACAGCGAACGCGAACAGGAACGCGAAAGCGGTCCAGCCGAGCGCGACCGGGGTGATGCCGAGCTGCCCGTAGGCCAGCATGGCCTGGAGTTCGGTGAAGTCGAAGGTGCCGGTTTTGGCGTAGAGATACAGGATCGCGACCAGGAACAGCGCTGACGGAATGAAGGTGTAGAGGAAGAACTTGATCGCGGCGGCGGGGCCTTTCGTGCGGCCGAACATGGCAATCAGGATCGCCATGGGGATGAGCGAAAGCTCCCAGAAGCCGTAGTAGAGGAACAGGTCGAGCGAGATGAAGACGCCCAGCATCGCGGTTTGCTGGAGCAGGAAAAAAAAGTAGAACTCCTTGGTGCGCGTGGAGATGGCGGTCCAGCTTGCGAGTACGCCGAGCGGCGCGAGGAAGCCGGTGAGCACGACCAGCCAAAGCGAGATGCCGTCGATGCCGACGTGGTAGTGGATGTTCGGGTTGGTGATCCAGTAGTAGTTCTCGACGAACTGGAAGGAGTGGCCGATGTAGTCGTAGTGGAACGGCAAGTGCAGGGTGAGCGCGAAGGTAATCAGGGTAACGGCGAGGGCGCACCACTGGACCACCTTGCCCGTTCTCGGCAGCAGCGCGATAAGAATCGCGCCGAGCGTGGGGACAAGGAGCGTGATGGAGAGGATGTGGTCGTTCAGCACGGGTCGATATGTCCTTGTCGGGCTCGGGCTAGCGCGGCGCCAGATGGATGCCAAAGTTGAAGAACGTGAGCATGAGCAGCGCCGCAGCGCCGAGCGCAAGCCACCCGGCATAGGAGCGGATGTTGCCACCCTGCATACGCTGCGCGATGGATCCGAGGCCTTTGACGCCCTGGCCCATGCCGAAGCCCGCGCCGGTGATGATGCCGGTATCGACGACGGTGCCGAGCACGTACTTCGAGACGAACAGCACGGGGCGGACCAGCACCGCGTCATACAGCTCGTCGATGCGGTACTTATCGAGCAGTAGCAGGTAGAAGCCGCGGAAACGCGTCGCAAGCTCGCCGGGAAGCGCCGGGCGCGCGACGTAGAAGACGTAAGCTACTGCAAGGCCAGCGCAGGCGGTGAGTGTGGAGACGAGCGCGAGGCTGAGCTCGAGAGGCTTATTTTCGACTGGCTCCACGCCGGCGACGTGCGTTACGGGCGCGAGGAAG
This sequence comes from uncultured Acidobacteriaceae bacterium, assembly GCA_964246755.1. Taxonomy (GTDB): domain Bacteria; phylum Acidobacteriota; class Terriglobia; order Terriglobales; family Acidobacteriaceae; genus EB88. Next base: position 419 of record CAXTSA010000292.1, on the reverse strand, counting down.
TGGGCCAAGAAATTGCTTCCCCCAAGCGCTTCTGGCCAGCCGAGAAGTCCGCCGAGGACAGCTCCGATAGCGAGCAGGACCAGCGGTGCGAGCATCACCCAGGGGCTTTCGTGCGGCTCACCATGGCTGGCGTGGTGGTCGGGCCCCTGAATGGCCGCGGCATGCGGAGCGGCGTGTGGCGTTGTGGTCTCGGCCATGCCCTTGGAGGCTTCCGCGTGGTGGGTCGGCTCGGGCGTATGAGCCTGTGCGACGCCGGCGCGGTTCTCGCCGAAAAACGTCAGGAACCAGAGCCGGAACATGTAGAACGCGGTCAAACCCGCGGTAAGCAGGCCGATGAACCACAGCATGTTGGCGCGGGGCATGGACGTGCTGAAGGTCTGGTAGAGGATTTCGTCTTTCGAGACGAAGCCGGAGAAGGG
>CAXTSA010000291.1:0-4104 GCA_964246755.1 uncultured Acidobacteriaceae bacterium | reverse complement strand
GCTTTAGGCCATGCGAAAGGCCGTGGAAAATATAATGGAGGCCGCTTTAGCCCGGCGCGCACTGTTTTCGAGGAAGAGTACCCAAGATCGCGGCGGACCTGAAGCCGGCCGGTGTTGGGATCGCAATGGGCCTAGGAAGTCGCTGAAACCTTTTCGAGCTTTCTATCGGCGACAGAGCCGGCATGCATGCGAAGCAGAGCGAACGCGGCGCGGCAAAGCGCATGCGCGGCGAGTACGCCAAAAGCCAGCGACGCTGCGATGGCACACACCAGCATAAGTAGATTAAGCATGTCCTGCATTTGGCTCTTCCTAACCTCCTGAACTTGTAGATGCAGCTTGCGGCGTTTAGAAAGGTTGACTTTTCTACGCTCTTCTCTGTTTGTCAGTAGTTTCGCAGAGCGCGACGCGATTGACCGGGCAAACTGGAGCGAAATAAGCTGGGGAGGTATCTCACGAGGCACGATGGAGCGCACCGGAACGCGCGTTGCAGCGTTTCGTCCTCCGCGGCATCCGATGCAGTACATACCTGATGGCAATCACTCACATCTCAGTCCGCGGCGCGCGACAGCATAACCTGCGGGACATCAACGTCCGGATCCCGCGCAATACCCTGACCGTCGTCACCGGTCTGTCGGGCTCGGGTAAAAGCTCGCTTGCGTTTGACACCATCTACGCCGAAGGGCAGCGGCGGTACGTGGAAACGCTCTCCGCGTATGCTCGGCAGTTCCTGGACCAATTAGAGCGGCCGGACGTGGACTCGATTGAGGGCCTGAGCCCGGCGATCTCGATCGAGCAGAAAACGACCAATCGCAGCCCGCGCTCGACCGTCGGAACCATCACGGAAATCTACGACTACCTGCGACTGCTTTACGCCTCGGTCGGCGTGCCGCACTGCCCCCACTGCGGGCTCGCGATCTCGCGGCAGTCGCTCGAACAGATCACCGATCGTGTGCTGGCATTGGCTCCCGGCGAACGCATCACGATTCTCGCGCCGGTGGTGCGCGGCCGCAAGGGCGAGTTCAAGGAGCTGCTCGACTCGCTCGACAGCCAGGGCTTCCGCGCGCGCATCGATGGCGAAATGCGCGACCTGGCCGAGCCGATCGCGCTCGAGCGCCGCAAGAATCATACGATTGAAGCCGTCGTCGACCGCCTAGTGCTGAAGCCCGACATGGACCGTAAGCGGCTCGAGGGCTCTATCGCCAAAGCGCTGCAAATGGCGAACGGGCTGGTGGGGATCCAGATCCAGGGCAGTGCCGGCGAGTCGGGCGGCCTGCAGGAGCAGCTCTACTCCTCCTCCATGTCCTGCCCAAACTGCGGGCTCGACGTGCCGAAACTCGAGCCGCGTTCGTTCTCCTTCAACAGCACCTATGGCGCTTGCCCGTCATGCCATGGGCTCGGGTCGATCTATGACTTCGACCCGGCAAAGGTGATTACGGACTGGACAAAACCCCTGCTCGACGGCGCGCTCGGGCCGGGCTCCTCGTCGCAGTACCTGCTCAAGCTGATCGGGCTCGCGGCAGCCCGCTACAAGATCGACCTGAAGTCGCCATTCGAGCAACTCGCGAAAAAACAGCAGGACCTGCTGCTGCGCGGGCCGGAAAAGAGCGAAGGTCCGCGCACGGGCTTCCACGGCATTCTCGCGTGGCTGCGAGACTCGCTCAAGGAGTCACGCTCTGAGAGCTACCGCGAGTGGATGCTCGGCTACATGTCGGCCTCCGACTGCCCGGTGTGCAAAGGCCGGCGGCTGCGGCCGGAGTCGCTCGCCGTCACCGTCGGCGACCTATCGATCGCCGAGTATACCGAGATGCCGCTGAGCCGCGCGCTCGACGCGGCCCGGGCGCTTGCTTTCTCCTCGCGCGATGCGTTGATCGCCGAGCGTCTGCGTCGCGAGGTGGTGGAGCGGCTCGAGTTTCTCAACGAGGTGGGCCTGTCGTACCTTTCGCTGAATCGCAGCGCGGCGACCCTTTCGGGCGGCGAAGGCCAGCGGATTCGCCTGGCGACACAGATCGGCTCGCGCCTTCGCGGCGTGCTCTATGTGCTCGACGAGCCCTCGATCGGCCTGCACCAGCGCGACAACATGCGCCTGATCGCCGCGCTTGAGTCGCTGCGCGACCTCGGCAATACCGTGCTCGTGGTGGAGCATGACGAGGACACCATCCGCCACGCCGACTACGTGCTCGACCTGGGCCCCGGCGCGGGCAAGCTGGGCGGCTACGTTGTTGCCGAGGGCACACCGGCCGACATCATGGCATCGCCCGATTCGCTGACAGGCCGCTATCTCTCGGGTGAAACGGAGGTACTGCACCGCGAAGCGCCACGTCCGCTTACGGGCAAATGGATCACGGTCGAAGGCGCGCGCACGCACAACCTTCAAAGTGTCACGGCGAAAATTCCGCTCGGGGTGATGTCGGTCATCACCGGCGTGTCAGGGTCGGGCAAAAGCACTCTGGTCAACGACACGCTCTACCGCGCGCTCGCGAAAGAGCTGTACGGCTCGCGCGAAGAGCCGGGCAAGTACGCGCGCATCAAGGGCTTTGAGCAGATCGACAAAGCCGTCCGGATCGACCAGTCCCCGATCGGGCGCACGCCCCGTTCGAACCCGGCGACGTACACGGGCGTTTTCGCAGCCATCCGAGACCTGTTCGCCATGCTGCCGGAGTCGCGCGAGCGCGGCTACAAACCCGGACGTTTCTCCTTCAACGTAGCCGGCGGTCGCTGCGAGGCCTGCCAGGGCGACGGGCAGAAGCGCGTCGAGATGAACTTCCTTCCTGATGTGTACGTGCTCTGCGATATCTGCAACGGCCGCCGTTACAATCAGGAAACCCTCGCCGTGAAGTTCAACGGACACTCCATCGCCGACATTCTTGAGCTTTCCATCGCCGATGCGCTGCCCGTGCTGGCCGACATCCCGCAGGTACGTAACAAGCTGCAGACACTGGTGGATGTCGGCCTCGGCTACATCCACCTGGGCCAGGCCGCGACCACGCTCTCCGGCGGCGAGGCGCAGCGCATGAAGCTGGCGCGCGAGCTCTCGAAACGCCAGACCGGCAAGACGCTTTACCTGCTCGACGAGCCGACGACCGGCCTGCATTTCGACGACGTGCACAAACTCATGAACGTGCTGCACAAGCTCACCGACCTGGGTAATACAGTGCTGATCATCGAGCATAATCTGGACGTGATCCGCAACGCCGACTGGATCCTGGATATGGGGCCGGAAGGCGGCGAAGGCGGCGGGCGTGTCGTTGCGGAAGGCACGCCGGCGCAGGTCGCCTCTGTCGCCCAGTCACACACGGGCGCGTTTTTAAAGCAGCATGTTGCCCCTGAGCAGCCGCTTGCGCCTGAACCCAAAAAGCGCGCGCCCAAGGGGAAGGAGATGGTTCACTGAGCACCTTTGAGCCGCCATTGCCGGAACCGTCCGTCATTTCGGCTGAGCATCGCGCCGAGCCGGGCATTGTTGCGGTCGGCCCGAACATGGGCCACATGCTCCTGCTCGTCGTCCTCTCCGCGGTGCTGGTGCTGGGGGGCCAGTTTGCCTCACTGCTCGCAATGCAGCAGCTTGGCATCTACGGCCATCACTCCCTACGCGCTTATGCCGATCTGCTCAAGAACGATGCCCGCTGGCTGGTCCCGACCGAGGCGTTCGGCTATCTGCTGGTGGTGCTGGCGGCCGTCCCGGTGTTCCGTGCGCTTTGGCATCGCAGCTTTGCCTCTGGCCTGCACTGGAACGGTCGGGTCGCTGCGCGCTACTTCGGGCGGCTTTGTGCGCTGGGGCTTGCTTGCGGCTTTGGCATCGGCGCGCTCGGCACCCTGCTGCCCATGCCGAAGGACCCGCCCATCATGGCCGACATGATGCGCTCGCCTATCGGCGCCTGGATGATGCTGCTGTTCGGCGTCACCGGCGCGCCCTTGTTTGAGGAGATGTTTTTTCGCGGCTTCCTGCTTCCGGCGTTTGTGAATGCCTTTCGCTGGCTGTCCTTGAAGGGGGATTTGTCGCCTCGCGCTGCGATCTGGCTCGGCGTGCCGGTATCCGTTATCCTCACCAGCCTGCCGTTCGCGCTGCTGCACGCGACAGAGCACCTCGCCGACTTCCGTCACGTGACG
>CAXTSA010000290.1:0-4139 GCA_964246755.1 uncultured Acidobacteriaceae bacterium | reverse complement strand
TGGTACGGGATAAACAGCCGCCGTTTGCCCCCCACACGCATCCCGGCAAATCCCTGGTCCCACCCCGCAATCACCTGGTGCACCCCTTGCTGAAAGGGAAACGGCACGCCCCGGTCCACCGACGAATCGAACTTCGTTCCATTGGACGCGAGCCACCCGGTGTATTGCACCGCGAGGAATTCGCCCGATGTAAACGCGTCGCCGGTGCCAACCTGCATATCCACATAGCGGAGCGCGAAGGCCGTCTGCACCGGACCGGCCGCCGGAGGAACCCCCGCCGGCACCACCGGAGCGGCTTCCCCCGGGGGGCAAGCCGAGGGCGTGGCGGCCGCGGCACGGGTCCGCGTGTGACGCACGTTGGTCTGGGCATGGGTGGCCTGAGCATAGAGCGAAGCGGAGCAGGCCAGCAGAAGCATCGCAGAGGTTACGGCGGCAATTTTCAAGATCGTTCTCCCCCGTCCATAGTAGCCGCCCCACGGCTCTCGCGCCCGAACCAAACTGCCGGCCGGCCCGTCTCCACCCGCGTTCTATTACACTGGAATACAAGTCGCCGCGACCTCTCATGCAACTTTCCCGCTTGTTTCCTTCCCCACTGCTCGCCCTCGCTTTGCTCGCCCCGGCGACCCTGCCCGCACAAACCGCACAGCCCGGCACGCAAGGCAAGCAGCCGCCCCACGTACCCAAGCCGCCCGCGCTCATCGACCCAGCCGGACCCTCCGTCTCGCTCCAGTCCAGCGAGTCGCTCTTCGACGTAGCGGTAGCGCTCAATGCTTGCGGCTACGATGCAGGGCTGGCCCAGTCCGATCCCATCCGCCTGCACGTGCGTGAGGCGGTCAACCAGGCCACGCAGGTCTCCACCCAGGCCCGCGACGCACGGGACGAGCTTTGCACCTTTATCAGTGGACACCGGCTCTATGAGGGCTCCCGCGACCTGGCCCAGTATGTCTCGCTTGCGCTCTATCTCACGCCACCTCCGGAGCTCACCCCCTCGGTCGAGCAGACAGACCTGCCTCCGGACGCGACCCAGGTCGTCGACATGCTCCCGGTGCTGCGCAAGTTCGCCGAAGCCACCCAGCTGCACCTGGTCTGGGTGCGCTTTCACGCGGACTACGAAGCGGAGACCACAAAGCTGCATGACCCGCTGACACGCATGATCCTCGACACCAACATCTACCTGCGTCTGCCCACCAGCACGTACACCGGATCACGCTTCCTGGTCGTGCCCGAGCCGCTGCTCGACCCCGGGCAGACCAACGCCCGCGTCTACGGGGCGGACTACGTCATCGTCGCCTCCCCGGTGAACGGAACGGTCAACCTCCACGACGTCCGCCATACGTACCTCCACTACGAGATCGAGCCACTCCTGTATGCACGCGCCAGCTCGCTCGACCGCCTGCTCCCGCTGCTCAAGACCATCAAGGACGCGCCGCTCGAGTACCAGTACCGCGCCGACATCGTTTCCCTCGTCATCGAGTGCATGATCCGCGCCGTCGAGGCGCGCACCCTCGACACCGGCGTTCAAGTCTTTACCGTTCCGGCCAACGCTCCGCGCCCCGACATCCCCCGCCTGCAGCACGAGCGCGACCTGACGCTGCAACAGGCCGAGGCGGTACGCCTAAAGGCGGTCAACACGGCCATGACCGAGGGCTTTGTGCTGACGCAGTACTTCTACAACCAGCTCGGCAACTTTGAGCACAGCTCGGAAAGCCTGCGCGAGGCCATCGGCCCGATGGTCTACGGTATGGACGTCGACGCGGAGGTACACCGCGCCAAACAGATCGCTTTCGTGGAGCAGGCCCCCGGCGACGTCATTCGCTCGCCCGTAAGCGGCCGCGGCCTGGACCAGGCGGAAACGAAGCTGAAGGGCGGCGACGCCGACGGCGCGGGCAAGCTCGCAATGCAGGCGCTCAAAGACCACACTGCCGACCCCGCGCGCGCCGACTACCTCCTGGCGCTCACTTGGCTCATGAAGGGCGACATGGACTCGGCCGCCAACGACTTCAAGGAAACGATCCGGCTCACCGAGGATCCGCGCCTGCTGGCCTGGTCGCACATCTACCTGGGCCGCATCGCCGACGTCCGGGACGAGAGGCCCGATGCCTTGGCTGAGTACAAAATTGCTATGACGGTCCGCGACGGCCAGCAGGATACCCTCCAGGCGGCACAGAAGGGATTGGACGGGCCTTTCGCGCTGCCGCATGGGCCTGCAAGCGAGGATGGGGGCAAGCCGCAGTAACTCCCGTAATGCGCGAAGGCACACTCTTGTCCCGCCCGCGCCAGCCATCCAATACAGTGTTGGCAGCCCGCCCGCACGTTGCACGCGTTCACCGTGGCAGAAACGGATGTGTCCTGAAAGTGTCAGCGAAATCCATCGACGGCAACGCCGCAGTGCTTGAAGCGTTGGAGACCAGGCTCGGGCACCGCTTCGGCCAACAGGCGCTGTTGGAACAGGCGCTGACGCACAGCTCCCTGCGCCATGAGCAGCAGATGGCGGGCGGCAACGGGGCGGAGGCGCACGCCCGCGACAACGAACGGCTGGAATTCCTCGGTGACGCCATCGTGGGCCTGCTCGTCGCCGAATCGCTGTTCCGCCGCTACCCGGACCTGCGTGAAGGCGAACTCACCCGGCTCCGCGCGGCGCTGGTCAGCCGCAAGCACCTGGGCGAGGTCGGGGAAGCGCTCGAGCTTGGCCGCTGGCTCCGTATGGGCCGCAGCGAGGAAAGAAATGGCGGCCGCAAGAAAGCGGTGCTGCTGGCCAACTGCGTCGAAGCCGTCACGGCGGCGCTCTACCTCGATGGCGGCCTCTCCGCGGCAGCTGCTTTTGTCGAGCGTACGGTCGTCGAGCCGGACGCAGCGACGCTCCACCGCGAACTGCAAGCCCATCACGCCATCGGCGACTACAAATCAGCCCTGCAGGAGTTTTTGCAGGCCCGCGGCAACGGCCAACCGGAGTACTCCGTCGAAGCCGAAACAGGCCCCGACCACCGCAAGCGCTTTCTGGTGGAGGTGCGCACTGCGGCGACCGACTCCGAGGACGGCGGACGGGCGCTGGCACGGGGCACCGGCAGCACGAAAAAGAAGGCCGAGCAGGCGGCCGCCAAGCGCGCGTTTCGCCGGCTCGGCGGCGAAGGCAGCGCTGCTGAAACCGCCGAGGAGGCGCCGTGACCGGAGAAGTAGCCTCGCACGGCGAACACGCCGCCGCTCCGCCGGACTCCCGAGTTCAGGCGCAGGCGCAGGCCCCAGCCGGAGCCCAGCCGCAGGCCGGAGGGCAACGGAGATCGCAGCCCAGAGCCTACCCACTGCTGCCTACCGTGGCCGACACCCTGGCAAACCTGCTTTCCATGATCGTCATCGCGCTCTTCCTGCTCACCTTTGTGATCCAGCCGTTCCGCATCCCTTCCGAGTCGATGGAGCGCACCTTGCTGGTGGGTGACTTCCTGCTCGTAAACAAACAGATCTACGCACCCGCGGGAGTGTTCAAAAAGCTGCTCCCGTACCGCGAGCCGCATCGCGAAGACGTGGCCGTGTTCCGCTTCCCGCTGGACCCGGACGACTACGTCGTCAAGCGGATCGTCGGCCTGCCTGGAGACCGCATCCACCTGGCGCAAGGTGTGGTCTACCGCAACGGCGTCGCGCTTCGCGAGCCCTACGCCGTGTTCGAGCCCGCCTACCGCGATCCCTATCGCGACAACTTCCCGGCCGGCACCTACACGGACCCGGGCGTGGACATGCGCTGGTGGGAGGCTATGCGCGCGGCCGCACGCGGCGGCGATGTCCTCGTTCCGCCCGGCCACTTCTTCGTCATGGGCGACAACCGCAACCATAGCCGCGACAGCCGCTACTGGGGCTTCGTTCCCCGCGCGGCTTTCCTCGGACGACCCTTCGTGGTGTACTTCTCGCTGCGGCAGAGGTCGGCGACCGACATGCCGGCGTTGCCGGATGATAAACTCGGACACGAAAACGACCCTGCAGATGGCATCGTCGACTTCGCGCGGTGGGATCGCATGTTTCGCGTCGTGCGCTAGTTGCGCGGTTTGACGACGGCACTGAAGCAATCTTCCCCCTCAGCATTTTCGAGAAGGACACAAACCGCGCCTATGGCCACCACGGTCGACCCAAACTCCCAAGCTGCCCAGCAG
>CAXTSA010000289.1:0-4195 GCA_964246755.1 uncultured Acidobacteriaceae bacterium | reverse complement strand
TTCCACCAGGACTCGCCGGATAAGTACACGCTGCTCATGGACCTGCCCACCAATGGGGGTAAGACCTCCACTTATGTGCGCGATGTGGGCCAGTTCTATGTGATTCACCCGAAAACGGACATCGACATCGCGGGGCTGCTTGTGTACCGCGTAAACGCGCCGCGGGGAGCAGGCCAATGATGGCGCTCTTGCTTGTCATTTTTTTCGCGCAGGGCACCTTCGCGCAGACCACTGGAGCTGCCCCGGCCAAGGTCGAGGTCCATGCGCCCTTCGCGGAGCAGCTAATCCAAAGAGAAAAAGCGTTGCACCCGGAGATCCAGAAGCTCGGCTTGCACGCGGTGCCGCCCGGGCAGACGGAGAACGTGATCGTCGCCAACAATCTTCCCGAAAAGATCGGAAAAGTCTCCTCGCCGAACGACATGCGGCTAGTAGCGCCGGGCAAACCTGTAGCGGTTCGCGAGGAGGAGGGCAGCTTCTTCGATACCTTCGTGCCGCTGCACGACCGCGCCGGGAAGATCATTGGTTTCCTGGTAATGGAAGTGCCCTTCGCAACTGCGAACACAGAGCAGGGGGCGATCGGGGAAGGAATCCGCCTCCGTGACGAGGTCGAGCGACAGGCGCCGACACTGGAAACCCTGTTTGGACCGGCCCCGCATGAGTAAAGGCCTGACCCGCCGCGGCCTGATGCGCGGCGTCGGGTCTCTGGCTCTCGCTTCCAGCTTCTCTAACGCCGCCGAGGCTAGAGAGCAGCCGCGCGCTCCCGCCTATCCCAGCCCTGCGGTCCCAAGCCCTGCGACTATGGACACGCTTGCCGCGTATATGGCCGAGGCCGACGGTCGTCCCCTGCCCGGCGAAGTCGTGGAGAAGGCGAAAGAGCACATCCTCGACACCTTCGCTGCCATGATCTCCGGCAGCGCGCTCTCGCCTGGACAAATCGCGCTCAAGTTCGCGGCGCTTCACTCCGGCGGCTACTCTCCCTGCACGGTCGCGGGCTCCGATGTGCTTGCGGGGCCGCTCGCGGCAGCGCTTGCGAACGGCATGCTCGCCCACGCGGACGAGACCGACGACTCGCATGCCCCGTCGCACTCGCACCCGGGCTGCGCGGTCGTCCCCGCGGCGCTGGCGCTGGGGGAGCAGTCCAGCCTGAGCGGAGAGCGCTTCCTGCGCGCGGTCACGCTGGGTTACGACATCGGGACGCGCCTGCTCATGGCACTGGGCGGGCTCGAGTTTCAGGTGCGGACGCACCATGACGCGCACAGCATGGCGAACACTTTCGGCTCCGCCGCCGCCGCCGGCTCCGCTTCCGGGCTCCGCAAGCAGCAAATGCGCTGGCTGCTCGACTACGCGGCGCAGCAGGCGGCGGGGATCGCGGCCTGGCAGCGGGACACGCGGCACATAGAGAAAGCTTTTGTGTTCGGCGGAGCTCCCGCGCGCAACGGGGTCACGGCGGCCTCGCTCATCGCGATCGGAGCCACCGGCGTGGACGATGTCTTCTCCGGCCCGGACAATTTCTTCCTGGCGTTTGCTCCGGAAACGAACCCGAACGGATTGATCGAAGGACTCGGGCAGCGTTACGAGATCACGCGCACCAACATCAAGAAGTGGAGCGTGGGCTCGCCCATCCAAGCGCCTCTCGACGCGCTCGCGCGCATTATGGAGCAACATCCGTTTACGCCGGAGGAGGTCGAAAGCGTCGTGGTTCACCTCGCCACGAGCGAAGCAAAAACCGTGAACGATCGCGAAATGCCCGACATCTCGCTCCAGCAGATGATCGCGGTGATGCTGCTCGACGGGACTGTCAGCTTCCGCGCGGCGCACGACCGAGCGCGCATCGAGGATCCGGCTGCGGTGCGCGAGCGCGCCAAGGTCCGGCTCGTTCCCGACGCGGAACTCGAACGGCTTTACCCGCGGCTGGTCGCGGTCGTCGAGGTAGTGCTGCGCGACGGACGCCGCTGGACCGAGCGCGTGGACGATGTGCGCGGCACTGTTCGCAACTCCATGAGCCGCGGCGAGGTCGTTTCCAAAAGCCGGGACCTGATGGAACCCGTGCTCGGGCCTACTCAAAGCGGCCGCCTCATCGAGGCCGTCCTCGCCCTCGACACTCTCGCAAATATCGGCGCGCTACGGCCCTTGCTCCAGAAAAAACAATCCCAGTAAACGAGACTCACAGGAGATTTCCCATGAACAAAGCTTTTCCACTTCTCGCCGGCGCCCTGCTTGCCGCCGGTCCCGCGCTAGCACAGCAGGCGGCCCCGCTCCAGCCGATCGGGAAAGACCAGATGCCGCCTTCCATCCAGGGCCGGTTTGACCACCTCGGCATCGACCTCAAAGGCAACCGCCTGTTCGCGGCCGCGGAAACGGCGCACCAGGTGCTGGTATTCGACCTCCGCTCCGGCAAATTCCTGCGCTCTATCGATGGCATTCCTATCCCGCATGCCATCTTCGTGCGGGAAGACCTGAACCGCATTTGCATCACCGATGGCGGCGCGGGCGCGCTTCGCATCTACGACGGCTCGAGTTACGCCCTGCTCAAGACGATTCCGCTCAAGGTGGATGCGGACTCGATCGGCTACGACCCCCGCACGCGCATGCTCTACATCGACAACGGCGGCGGCGACGCGCACGAGAGCTTCTCGATGTTAAGCGCGGTCGACACGACCACCGGCAACAAGGCAGCCGACATCCAGATTCCAGGGGACACGCTCGAAGCGATGGCGCTCGAGCCATCGTCCGACCGGATGTACGTCAACAATGCGGCGAACAACCAGGTTTCGGTCGTCGACCGGAAAACAAAGCGCCTGGTCGCGAGCTGGCCCGTCACCCGGGGCAAGCGCAATGTCGCGATGGCGCTCGATGCCGCGCACCACCGCTTATTCGTGGCCTGCCGCAGCGGCGTGATCGTCGTGTTCGACACGGAAACCGGCAAAGAACTCCAAGCGCTCGCGATCGGCAAGGGCGTGGACGACCTCGCGTTCGACCCTGCAACACGCCGGCTCTATGCGCCCTGCGGCGCTGACGGAGCTACGTGGGTGTACGCGCAGCAAGACCCTGACCATTACACGCTGATGGGGAATGTTCCCTCCGGCCAGGGAGGAAAAAACGGCCTGCTCGCAGAGTCATTGCGCCGCTATTATGTCATCGTGCCGCCGGGGGGCAGCGGGCCCGGGACTGTGGACGTCTTTTCGATCAAGTGAGTGCGATTCGATCTCGAATAGGACTCATGAGAGTGCTGGGTTGTGTTGACAACAGGAGGTTGGGACCCGCTCTAGAGTCGTAAGGGATGAGTCGTACGCTTGTCTGATTGCCAGTGTTGAACCCGGTGGAAATCGAATTGGTCGGGATGTCGAAGGAGGGCGTGTTGCTGACGTTGAACACGTCGAATATGTAACGAGCCGCGAGGCTTTTGTGAATCGCGAATGTTTTGGCCAGAGCTATATCCGCCCGCTTCTGGAAAGACTGCCGGAAAACATTGCGTTGGTCGCCATCTCCAAAGCCGGTTTCCTACACGTCGCATACCGGAGCCTTCGCGGTGCTGACGCTGCAGGCAGGGACACTGTTTCGCCGGGCGCGACAAAAGGAATTGCAAAGCGCTCGCGTTGAGCGCCGCGGCCTGGTTTGCGGCGATATATGCGCCGGAGTGCCCGGTGAGCGCCACTTACATACAAAAGTCGGCGGGCGCTGTTGCATTCACTGCTTTCGCGTAGTCTCGAGCCGTCAATTGAGGAGTGAGTCCATGTTCAAGCGGCGCCGTTTTCCTGCTGAAATCATCCTGGTCTGCGCTCGCTGGTACTGCACATATGGACTCAGCTATCGCGATCGGGCAGAGATACTGCAGGAGCGCGGCGTGGAAGGGGATCGGTCCACGATCATGCGTCGGGTTCATCGCTACGCGCCCGAGCTGGAAAAGCGAGTCGGCTAGTGTTAGGGCTATCGTGCGACCTCCTGGCGCGTGGACCAGACCTACGGGAAGGTCGGCGCAAAATGGAGGTACCTGTTCCGGGTAGTTGACAAGCGTGGCCTCTGATCGATTTCATGCGGACGGAGCGGCGAAACACGCGAGCGGCCTAGATGTTTTGCTGGGGACGGCCGGGAAGCGCCGCTCAAATACACTACGCCTATCGCCGCCGTTGCAACCGCGCCGCTGGGGACGGCCGGGAAGCGCCGCTCAAATACACTACTTCAAGAACAAGAGCTA
>CAXTSA010000288.1:0-4198 GCA_964246755.1 uncultured Acidobacteriaceae bacterium | reverse complement strand
ATGCGGACGCGGGGCGGGCTTGACATGAAACTAAAGACTAAAACAAATCCGCCTGCGCGGCTGGCGGGCACTTCGTGGCATGTACTCGTTCGGAAGAATGCCGAACAAAAAACAATCACCCGTCACAGAAGTGACCGCCTCCCGCGTAGGAGGTCTTGTTTTTATTGCAGTGGCATCCCTTCCAGACTCCGCAACCGCTTCACGGGATACTCCCCCACATGGTTCGCCGCAAACCAAGGCGACCGGTCATAAAAGAACGCCAGCCGCGCCTGCGGGCTCGCGGCAAACTGTGGGTCGTCCTGCAGCCTCGCCTCGAACTCCGCCTTGAGCAGCGGATCGGCCGCGAGCATCTTGCGCGCCAGCTGCTCCAGAACATACGGCTCCCCACCCTCCTTTTGCTCAAAAATCGAATCGAAGAATCCCCAGGCCATCGCCGAGTCAGGCCCCGTGGGCTCAAGCCACTGCACCGCGACCTTGCTCAGGCGCTGGTCGAGCGAGATAACGATCGACCCGGCAGGGAAGCTCTCCGTCTGATCGCCGGTGGTACACGCACCGAAGTGCCCACCCTGCGCCGGTCCGGCTTCGCCCGCGAACAACGGGTGTCGACCCTCAAAAGGCGGCCGCTGCCACTGCATACCGCCACACTGGTATTGCTCCACCGCGCCCGTCCAGGCAGCGGTGAGCCGGCGCATCCGCACCCCGTGCGTTTCGAGAACACCGATCACATCCGTCCACTGTGCCGGAATGATGTACCCCGCCGGCGCGACGGTCGAGGCGGCCGCGGCCACGCCGGTCTGGAACGGCAAAATCACGTCCTGCGGCGTGTGCGAGTAGCTCACCATCATGCCGCCGGAAATCGCGCTCTGCGTGCGGGTGTAGTTGTAACCCCGAAAGAGGAAAGGCGTCGTACCGCCGTCCCATTTCAACGCGAGCGGCATCGTTTGCCCACTCAACTTCTCCGCCCGCGCATCCGCCGCCGCGTTCAGCGCGAGCAGCTTGTCCGCATCGCGGTTCACGATCTCGAGCAGCGATTTCAGCACGGCGTAGTTGCCGGTGACCCGCGTCTTGTAATCCTTGAGCATGTGCATTTCCACCAGCATGCCGGGGCGGTTTTCAAGAATCACGGCGCCGCAGGAGTAGCGCGGCGGGTCCGCGAAGTACCCCAGCCCTTTCGCCGGATCGTTCTCGTCGACCAGCTCGATATAGGTCGGCGAAGCCAGATGCCCAGGCGTGCGATCCACAGCGTTCACCAGGTCCGGCGTGACCGTGTCCCGCACCCAGGTCGCGATGCCGTCGTCCACGTCAGGCCCGTGGTCGATCGTGAACGTGACGTCGTACCGGTAATCCGCGCCGTCGGTTACGTGGTCGTCCACGTAAAAGTCCGGCAGCCAGCGCTCGAACATCGCCCAGAACGCCCGCGTTTCCGGGGTCTGCGCCTTCATGTAATCGCGGTTCAGGTTGAGGTTGTTGCCGTTCGCGCGCCAGCCCATCTGCTCCGGGCCGTTCTGGTTGATGCGGTTGTAGGGCGATAGATCGGCGAAGCCGTCCGCGTTATAGATCGGGATGAAGACGAAGACCGCGCGGTCCAGTAGCGCAGCCTGCGTCTTCGTGATGACCATGTCCCGCAGCAGCGCCATTGAGGCATCCTTGCCGTCCATCTCGCCTGCGTGGATCGCGTTCTGTACCAGCAGGATCGGTCGTTTCGCCGCACGCAGCGCCGCGGGGTCGAACACGCCGTCGCGCGATGCGATCACAAGGTCGAGCTCGCGACCTTCGCCTGTTTTGCCGAACGGCTCAATCCGCACTTGCCCCGGAGCCGCCGCCGCAACGCGCCGCAGATATGCCATGGTGGCTTCGTAATCCGGAGTTGTGCGGTAGCCGCTCGCCTCGGTGGGCGTCACCCACTCGGTTTTCAATTGCGCGGAAGCAGCGAAGGGAAGCAGCAGGGAAGCAGCGAGGAGGAAACGAACAAACATGGCGCGAGTGTATCGCGGCGCGGTGGTTCATTTAAACCGCACCCCAGCCCGGCTAAAAAAATCCGTGACCCGCGCGAGCCCCTTCCTGGGCTCGCGGGCAGGCTACGTAATATCTTCGGTGTCGAATACCGGCACCACCGTGCGCTTCACCTGCTCGCCGCGATGCACCTCGCTCACCAGATCCTTCACCACATCCTCAAGCTGCCGCTGCGACTCGATCACTTCTGTCATCGTCTTCAGCTCGGATGGGTCTTCCACCCGTTCCAGCAGCACGACCGCATGCGCCTGCGCCACGTGGTCCAGACCCAGGCCCTCGGGCGTCTTGGCCTTGATGCTCACTACCGCCGGCAGCACATCGAGCAGAATCGCCAAACGCTCTCGCATCTCCCCGGCGATCGGCGCGATCTTCGGTTGCGCGAGCACGAGCGTCGCGTCCACGTTCACAATGCGGTAGCCCGCGTGCTGAATCTCCTCGAGCGCCAGATTCAGGAAGATGGACGACTCCGCATTTTTCCACCGCGGGTCGCTCGGCGGGAAAAATGTCCCGATATCCCCGGCCGCCACCGCGCCCAGCAGCGCGTCGGTCAAGGCGTGCAACAGCACGTCGCCGTCCGAGTGCCCGGCCAGGCCTTCTCCGTGGTCCAGCGCGAGACCGCCGATTCGAAGCGGCACGCCGGCCTTGAAGGAGTGCGAATCGTAGCCCTGCCCAATGCGCATGCTCATCGTGTGTCTCCCTTGCGGTGTCTCAGGTACCACTCGGCCAGCGGCAGGTCCGCCGCCTGCGTGATTTTCAGGTTCGATGCGGCGCCCGGCACCACCGCTACCGCGATGCCCGCGCGCTCAAGCAGGCTCGCTTCATCGGTGCCGGCAAACTCATCGGCTTCGGCCTCGGCCACGGCGCGCCTCAGCAGCCCCGCGCGCGCCCCCTGCGGGGTCTGCGCCTGCACGATGTTCTCACGCGGAATCGTCGCGGTAATCAACGCGCCATGCGCCGTGCGCTCCACCTGCTTGATGGTATCGGTCGCCGGCAAAGCCAGAATCGCGGCGCCAAACCGCTGCACGGCCGCAACCGTACGCTCGATAGCCGCGGGCTCGACCAGCGGACGCACCGCATCGTGCACCAGCACGATATCCTCGTCCTCGCACACGATGGCTGCCAACGCCCGCGAGACGCTCTCCTGCCGGGTATCGCCGCCCGTCACAGCGTGGATCAGCAGACTCGAGGGCAGCTCCGCCGCGTGCTGTCGCAGCAGGTCCTCAAGCCGGGGCTGTTCGCCGGGCCGAACCGCAATCCATACACCCTGGAGATTTGGCAGCGTTGCCAGCGCGAGCAGGGTGTGCACCAGGATCGGCTTGCCTTCAAGCAGCAGGAACTGCTTGGGCGCCGGACGTCCCGAACCGCCGGCTGAAGCTTGCATGCGTGTTCCCAGTCCGGCTGCGGGAACGATTGCGTAAACGGCTGCCATCCGCGACCCAGTATATCCCGGAAGGGATTCGAGGGCGCTACACTGGCCTTTTCCGGGCAACTCGTCCGCGACCGAGGAGGCGCTCTCTCACTTCATGATCCGTTTCTTGCTCCGCTCTGTTTTCCTGGCTCTTCCTCTGCTCGGAACAGCTTTCCCGTCCAGCATCTATGCCGCTCCTCACGCCAACACGCAGCCGCTCGTCGCGCCCACCCCGCCGCTCGGCTGGAACAGCTGGGACTCCTACGGGCTCTCTGTCACGGCCGACGAGTGGAAGAGCAACGCCGACTGGCTCCATGAGCACCTGCAAGCCGCCGGCTGGCAGTACGTCGTCGTCGATGAAGGCTGGTATCTCGCGCATCCTGAGAACGCGCAGCAAACGGGCACGGATCCCAAGGCTGATGTCGGCTACACCATCGACGCCAATGGCCGCTACACGCCAGCCGAGGGTCGCTTCCCGCAGGGCCTTTCCTCGCTCGCCGACTACGCGCACTCGCTCGGGCTGCGCTTCGGCATTCACATCATTCGCGGTATTCCCAAGGCCGCGGCTACGCGAAATCTGCCCATCCTGAACAGCGAAGCCCAGCCCGGCAGCTTTCACGCGGCCGATGCCGCCGACACCGCCGACACCTGCCGGTGGAACCCGGATAACTACGGTGTGAAGGACACCCCCGCCGGGCAGGCCTACTATGACTCGCTGCTCAAGCTTTACGCGAGCTGGGGTGTGGACTTTCTCAAGGTCGACTGCATCTCGAAGCC
>CAXTSA010000287.1:0-4211 GCA_964246755.1 uncultured Acidobacteriaceae bacterium | reverse complement strand
CCGGCGGACGACGTGGTGCATTTCGTGGTGGCGGCGGTGGAGCGGGTGCCGCTGAGCTCGTTCGGCATCCCCAAGTGCACGGGCGGCAAGCCGCAGTATCACCCGCGCCTGATGCTGGCGCTGCTGATCTACTGCTATTCGCAAAGCATCTTCTCATCTCGCCGGATCGAGCGGGCGACCAACCGGAACGTCGCGGTGCGTTTTGTGGCGGCGAACCTGCACCCGGACCATGACACGATCGCGGCGTTCCGTACCGCCAACAAGGCGGCGTTCGAGGCGGCCTTCCTGCAGGTGTTGCTGGTGGTCCGCGAGGCGGGATTGCTGCGCCTCGGCACCGTTTCGATCAACGGCACCAAGATCGACGCGGACGCGTCGAAGATCCGCTCGGTGCGCTACGACCGGGCGACCGAGTTGCGCGCCAATCTGGCGGCCGACATCGCGACGCTGACGGCCCGCGCCGAGGCGGCGGATGCGGAGACGGCCGATCCGCAGTCGCTGCCGGACGAGCTGGCCCGGCGCGAAACGCTGCTGGCCAAGCTCGATGCCGCCTGCGCCCGCCTGGAGGCGGATGCCCGCGTCCAGGCCGAGGCGGCACGTCCCGCCTTTGAGGCGAAGCAGGCGGCGTATGACGCAAGAAAAGGTCGTCGTGGCCAACGGCCCAGGCCGCCCGACGACAAGCCGCCGCCGGAGCGGCAGAGCAACCTGACCGATCCGGACAGCGCGCTCATGCGGCGTTCGGACGCGCATGAACACCGACAGGCCTTTAACGCGCAGGCGGTGGTCTGCGCCGAAGGATCGCAGCTGATCCTCGCCACCAACCTGGTGGCCAGCCCAACCGATGTGCCGAGTTTCGCCGCGACGGTGCTCGGCATGCGGGCCACCCTCGGCCTGCCCAAGACGGTGCTCGCCGACACCGGCTTCGCCAGCGGCACGGCCGTCGCCGATTTGCGGGCGCACGGCGTCGATCCGCTGGTCGCGATCGGCCGTATCCAGTCGCACCGCCCGTATGACTTTCGGCCGCCCACCGAGGCGCGGACGCGCAAACGCCTGCTTGAGCCGTGGAGGATCGCCACGAAAGCCAGACTGGAGACCGACGATGCGAAAGCCCTCTACCAGCGCCGCAAGCAAACCGTCGAACCAGTGTTCGGGATCATCAAAAGCGCCATGGGGACTCCGGCGCTTCCATCTCCGCGGCCTGCACAAGGTCGCCGCCGAGTGGACCTTGATCACCCTGGCCTACAACTGCAGGCGCGTTGCTCGCCTGCAAGCCGGATGAAACAGCCGCCAGCCCCAAACCGCGCGCTGACTGAGCCCGAAAAGAGCTCGATCCGACAGGCTGCTAGGTGTCGTTTCGGCTAAGTTTGAGGGGCTCTACAGTCGCGTCTACCGCGCCTCGATCGCGCTCGAGAAGTCCTTCGAGCACATCTGTTGCAGGCTTCTTGGTTGCCTACTCAACGACGCTAGCTCTCGGCCGTTCGCCAAGCATTGCGTCGCGTCGCCATCGCGACGAGGTGACATCGTCGTCCTCAACAACCTTCAGTAGCCACGAGAGCGTCGGGGTGCGCCAGGCGATCCATACCGCAGACGGCAAGTTGGTCTTCCTTCCACCCTACGTTCCGATCTCAGTCCGATCGGGCAGACCTTCTCCAAGCTGAGACGCTGCGGAGAGCTAACGCGGCTTCCGATCGACGAGACGTGGAAGAGCATCGGCTTTTTGCTCAACACACCCTCGTTGAGGCATTGCGCCAACTACATCCGAGATTTAGCTTGTTAGAAAGTCTAATAGGCTGCGGGTACAAGCTTGTGAGGCTTAACGGTCATCTATGATTGAGGTGGTTTCGTTGTCTTGAAGAAGTTCTGAATGGGTCTTCTATCAACAGCGTCTATGCGCAATTGTTGGCGTTGAACTGCCGGTCTCCTGTTGCGGCTGTGGGGAACATCTGAAGCTTGGTCAACCCGCGTCGGGAGATAGTTGAGACGTGACGTCGAACCATCACGAAGGGGTTGACATTGCCTGATTCTCCTTCACCATAGCTTCACGACCTCTGCTTAACGATCGCCGTTATTAGCTCCCAGCCAACTCCCTAGATCTAAGTCTTCTAGCTCACGCATCTCTAGCCGCCCCGTGCGGATTAGGCCAGCAGAAAGTAGGGATATGAAGCGTTCTACTGGTGTTATCGGACGCGCCGTCTTGCTTGCGTCCATTTTCATGACCTTGAGTAATCTTCCCATTACAGCTGAAGATGTTGTTCCGGTAACGCGATTAATAGATTGCGGAGCCACGCGAGCTTTGGCAGCGTCCTTGTCGCCAATCGGCCTTTTACACCCAGACCTAGGAGTTGCCCACGCGAGGACGACAATGGCGTGCGCTCGTAGGCTTTGCTCAATGCTACTTGTCGATCGGGTATCGGACTTCTCGCAAACGCCGCGTTACCTTCTTACCGCGTCCAACACCACGATGTTGTCCGACAGGAGCAAGACACGTCGCTCGAGCGACTCCAAGCAACCTCTTGACATAAACGTGCTTGATTATGGCGCCGTCGCAGACTTTAAGATCCTTGGTCACTACGAGTACTTTATGGATCCGGGTCGGGCGGTACTCTCAGCGTCTGGTTTCGCTTTCCAACCAGCCATGATTGGCAAGACAATTGTAATACCTGCGGGTGGGCCAGGAGGTAAAAACGGTCCAGGCTTCATAGCTCGAGTTATTGCGGTGGGAGGAAATACAAATGGCCATGGTGATTATACGCAAGCCAACCTTGATGTCGCACCACCTAGTCGGGTCGACGTGCAGTTTGGTCACGGAGGGCTTCCTGAAGTGGGGACTGATAACACCTCAGCTTTTAACGCAGCTATTGCAGCTGCCAGGTCAATGCGGATTATCGGCGGTCACTTTGTCTACGTATTTGGTACCATGATTGTCCCTGATGGTACGTATATAGTCACAAGCATCAATCTCACCAGCACCGCTCGCATGGACGCGGTCGGTTATAGCAGCTTGCAGATTCTTGGTCATGGCATTATCTGGGGCGTAGCCGCCGGACGGCCAGTGATCGACGCCCTGGGATCGCGTTACATAAATTGGGATGGCGTGTCAATCTACGGGGACACCTATTCCATTCCTGATGTTGGCCTCCAGATAGGTCGCATTGCGTCGACAGGCGTCAACTCGGCAGACAATAATCAGTATCGCCATCTCTCGACATACGGAAGTTTCTCTTTAGCATCAGTTCTAAACGAACAATCAGAGACAACGCTTTTTGACAAAGTTCACCTCTATAACGGTGCAGAAAATGGGTTTGCTTTGATATTCGATGGCTATCATCACTTCGATGCGTCTTCGATCTACGTCGATGACAAAGAGCCAATCAACCGGTGCGAGAGCTTCGACGAGAATCTAATAACTAACAGTATTCTGTCGGCCGCCACTCCACTTTGGGTTGGCTGTACAAGTCGTTTGCGCATTATCTCATCTTATGCTGTAAATACAAATCTTGGATCGCCTTATGGTGTTGTGTTGTACAATGAGGTAAGCGGGAACGGAAATATAGAGCCAGATTTCGACCTCCATGTCGAAGGGCCAAGCGGGAACATGACCTCGGTGTTTGCGATCGAGGGAGACGCAAAAACAGTTAGGATTGAGGGGTTTCGGTGGCGAGAACACGGGTCGCAGGCAACAGAGTCGATTTTTAAGATTGATCCGACTTCGGCTACAACCTCTGTTTCTATGTCTCGAACGAGCATTGACTTGTTTAGTGGTCCACACCTGTTTGACAAAGGTGTTCTCTATAAAGTTAGCGGCACCATTTATGTAAAGGACGCTTCCGATCTAAATACGCCGAATTTTGCTGGGTTGGCGTATACCGAACAAGGTTTATCACTTTTCTTACCGCATGGCAGACCTGCGTCATCTTTCTCAACTTGCTCAAGCGGGGAAGTCCTGCACGACTCTAGCTACCTTTACATTTGTACAGCTGCTAACCTATGGAAGAGGTCGGCTCTCGGAGAATTTTGATGGCTGTAGGTTTAATACTCGTTTTATGATCACGGCTCGGCTGATCCAAGCTTGTTTGGATGGCTCGGGCGATCGCACAGCATCGCCGCCTTCCAGACCTCGAGAGATGTGCCCGGTGTAGGCTAACCATTGTAGCTCCTAAGAGACCGTTTGAGAATGCGCTTGGCGATGTTCGTCGGGCGTGATTCAAGCTTGG
>CAXTSA010000286.1:0-4218 GCA_964246755.1 uncultured Acidobacteriaceae bacterium | reverse complement strand
AGGACGAGCTGGCGATGGAGCGGGAGATCTTCTCGCGCCTGGCCGTAGGAAGCGCGGCATCGGAACGCGAGTTGCCCGCCCTAGACGCGGTATACCGGCATGACTACGAGAGGTTTTTGCGCAGCGCCGTTCCGGGGCTTGCGCTCGATGGCATGCACATCGTGCTCGACTGCGCGAACGGCGCCGCATCCGCCATTGCGCCCGAGTTGTTCGCGACCCTTGGCGGCCGGGTTGAGTTGACCCATGCGGCGCCGGACGGCCGCAACATCAACGAGAGCTGCGGCGCGCTGCACCCGGAGATCGTGGCGCGTGAAGCGAAAGATCGTGGCGCTGCGCTCGGCATTACGCTCGACGGTGACGCAGACCGGGCGCTGTTTGCCGACGGTCAGGGCCGCGTGGTGAATGGCGACGCCGTCCTGCTGATGGCTGGACGTGCGCTGAAGGCGCAAGGAAAGCTGACGGGCAACACGGTCGTGGCAACAACGATGTCAAATATGGGCCTCGAAGCAGCGCTTGGCCGCGACGGCATTCGCATGCTGCGAGCGCCGGTCGGCGACAAGTATGTGCTGGAGATGATGCAGCAGCACGGTGCCGCGCTCGGTGGTGAGCAGTCCGGACACATTCTGTTTCCGCACCTGGCTACTGCCGGCGACGGCCTGCTTACTTCACTCGTCCTGCTCGACATCTTGAAGCGGTGCGGGGAGCGAGTGGAAGCGCTGATGAGTGATCTGAAGACATTTCCGCAGGTGATCGTGAATGTGCGTGTGCGGGAGAAAAAGCCTCTCGGCGAGATCGCGAGCATTGCCTCCGCGATCAGCGATGCGGAGCAGGCGCTTGTCGGGACCGGCCGCGTGGTGATCCGCTACTCCGGCACGGAGGCGCTGGCGCGCGTGATGATCGAGGCGGAGTCGGAGACGGCAATGCGTGAGCATGCGGAGCGGATTGCCGCGGCGATACGGACGGAGCTGGGCGTTTAGCACGAAGCGCAATAACATGTCACGACGGTTCATCGAATGTGTTACAAGTGGCCGCACGCCGCACGCCGCACCATCAGAGGCGCTGCAGGCGGTTTTAACGTAGTAACAGCTACTCCAATCCAGATCTGTCGAAAAGACCACTGGCGAACGAGATTTGTACTTACTCGTATACAGCTGGACGTTTATTGCTCGTCCAACTGTTGCCACAACCAATCAAGGTCGAGAAACATGGGCGAATCCACTGCTTCGAGCCGTGTTCCCGGCTCACGATGCCAAGAACCATCACGCCACACCTCCCCGGTGCGTGCTTCCGGATCAAGCAGCCAGACATTGTGAACGCCCATGGATTTCAGGTCAGCCGCGCGCAGTTTCAACTCCTTGTAGCTGTCAGAAGGCGAAAGCACTTCGATCGCAATCAAGGGTGGTTCCGTCAAGGCGGCCTGTTCACGATTTGTGCGGATCATCACAATAAAATCAGGCAGTCGCACGCGGTCCGCGTCAACCTGCGTGCGTGTCTCCACGGCTGCCCAGATGCCCCATTCTTTACGCCGCTGCCAGAACCACACGCCGAGCAGGGTCTGTGTTTTACCATGCGCAGGAGTGACCACGGACTTCTCCTTTAGTTCTCCGTCGATGTACTCGACGTCAGGCCGGTAGCTGGTGTTCAGGTACTCCTGGAGCGAAACTTTAGCCGCGGTCGCCATGGGACACCTCGCGCTTTCAGTGTAACCCCGCTTACAAATCCCGCCAGTTCTCGCCGAGTTCTGCGTCGGCAACAATCGGCACACTTAGTTCGATGACATGCTCCATTTCATGCTTGATCATCGCGCGAATCTCCTCCGCCTCCTCCTCCGGCACGTCGAACAGCAGCTCGTCATGCACCTGCAGCGTCATACGTGTGCGGCGCTTTTCCGCCGCGAGCCGCTTATCGATACGGATCATCGCGATTTTGATGAGGTCGGCCGCCGTGCCCTGCAGCGGGGTGTTCACCGCGGTACGCTCAGCAAATCCGCGCAGATTCGCGTTGCGGCTCGCGATGTCGGGGATGGGTCGAGACCGTCCGAACAAAGTACGAACGCGCTGGTCGGCTCGCGTTTCCTCGAGCACGCGATCGATGTAGGCGCGCACCCCGGCGTAGCGCTCGAAGTAGCGGTCGATGTAGATTCGCGCTTCTTTTTGATCGATGCCAAGATTGGCCGCTAGCCCGAACGGCGAGATGCCGTACACAATGCCGAAGTTAACCGCCTTGGCGCGGTTACGCGTCTCCTTGTCCATCGCCTCGGGCGCGACGCCGAACACCTCGCTGGCCGTGAGCGTGTGGATGTCGCCATTGGTCCGGTAGGCGTGCACCAACAGCGGGTCCTGCGAAAAATGCGCCATCAATCGCAGCTCGATCTGCGAGTAGTCGGCCGAGAGCAGAAGGTGCCCCGGCGGCGCGATAAATGCCGCGCGAATCTCGCGCCCCAGCTCGGTCTTGATCGGGATATTCTGCAGGTTCGGATTCGTCGACGAGAGCCTTCCTGTTGCTGTGCCGACCTGGTTGAACGTGGTGTGTACGCGGCCTTCGCTGTCGGCGAGCAGCGGAAGCGAATCAACGTAATTCGACTTGAGTTTCGCAAGCTGCCGGTATTCGAGCACCAGGCGCGGCACGGCGTTGTGCTCGGCCAGTTCTTCCAACACGTCCTGCGCGGTCGAAACTACTTTGCCTTTGCCGTATTTGAGCGGCTTGGGCAGGTCCATTTTGTTGAACAGTACATCGCCAAGCTGCTTGGGCGAGTTGATGTTGAAGCGATGGCCCGACTGCGCGTATACCTCTTCGCTGACGCGCCCCATTTCTCTGGTGAGCTTTTCGTCAAGCTCGCGCAAAACGGGCAAATTGACGCGCACACCGGCCTGCTCCATGCGCAGCAGCACGGGCACAAGTGGCAGGTCGATGGTCTCGTAGATGTTCCGCAACTCCGCGCGGTCTATGTCGTCGCGCAGAACCGGCGCGAGCTTGTGGATGGCATAGGCGGCTTCGGGCAGCGTATCCTCACCCTGCTCCTGCAAAGGCTGATTGCTGAACCGCGCCGCCACATCGGGAAGCCGATGCGTGGAGTGGGTCGGGTTCACAAGATAGGAGAACAGCATCAGGTCGTCCTGCGCCCCGCGCAGCGTGACGGCCTGCCCGGCGAGCACGCGCAGAGCGCCCTTCAGATCGTGCACCTGCTTCGAAACCGTCTCGTCTTCGAGCAACGCGCGCACAGCGGCGACCTCCACAAGCAATGCCCGCCCGCCCTGCGCGGCGACGCCCAGGCGGCACCCTCTCGCGGGCTTTGTCGCCGGCGCTTTCTCTTCTGTAACCGCCGGGGTAGCAGAAAAATCGAGCAGCATTGAACGCAGCTCCGGCTCGCGCTCTTCCGCGGCCTCGGCTTCCTTTTCGCTCACCTGCTCGGCTACCTGCTCCAGTTCGCTCGCCTCTACTGCGAATGCGAAACCGTTCGCGCGGGCTGCGGCAACAAACGCGGCGAACTGCTCGGGGCTGGGCTCAAGCACATACTCGATCGGCACCGCGGGCGCTTCGGGGGCAAGTTCCTTGAGCAGCGTTGTGAACTCAAGTTCAGAGAAAAGTGCTCGGCAGGCAGCGAGATCAGGTTCGGTGGTGCGCATGCGTTCAAGTTCCAGCTCGACCGGCACTTCCGTGTGGATCGTCACCAATTCTTTCGAGAGCAGCACCGCATCGCGATTGTTCTCGAGCGACTCGCGGTAAGTCTTGCGCTTTACTTCGCCCGCGCGGTCGAGCGCTGCTTCCACTGTGCCGAACTGCTGAATCAGGTCGACTGAACCCTTGTCGCCGATGCCCGGTGCGCCCGGAATGTTATCAACCGAGTCACCCCGCAGCGCCATCACGTCGATAACACGCTCCGGCGGAACGCCCAGCGTTTCGACGACCTTTTCGCGGTCGAGGATCAGGTTGTCCTTCATCGGGTTCAGCACCTTCACATGCTCATTCACAAGCTGCAGCATGTCCTTGTCGCTCGACACGATAAACGCCGGAATCTCCTGCGCCGCGGCCTTCGCGGTCAGCGTCCCGATCACGTCGTCGGCCTCGAATCCTTCATGCTGCAGGATGGGAATGTGAAACGCCTCGAGCGCGCGCCGAATGTACGGCAACTGTTGCGCGAGGTCGGGCGGCGTGGCCACGCGGTTTGCCTTGTAGCCGCCGTAGTCCACCTCGTCGAACTGCTGCGTCTTGATGTTG
>CAXTSA010000285.1:0-4223 GCA_964246755.1 uncultured Acidobacteriaceae bacterium | reverse complement strand
CCAGCACGGCAGCGACGGTCGCGCCCCGGCGTGCAGGCCAGCGACCCAGCAGCGCCCCGGCTACGCCGAGCAGCAGAAAGCCCGCCAGCAGCCCCAGCAGCGCATTGACGCCGGCGGACTGGGTAAACAGCCACACCAGCCAGATCACCGTCGCGAAGATCGGGATGGAGACAACCTGCTTCAGCACCTCCATCCACGCCCCCGGCCGGGGCAGCAGCCGCGTCCACGCGGGAAAGTACGCGAGCAGCAGGTACGGGCTCGCCAGCCCAAGCCCCAGCACCGTAAAAATAACGAAGCTCACGGCGGCCGAGTGCGCCAGTGCGTACCCGATGGCCGCCCCCATCAGCGGCGCCGTGCACGGAGTCGCGACCACCATCGCCAGCACGCCGGTAAAAAACGAGCCCGCGTAGCCCTGCTTTTGAGCGAGGTCGCCGCCCGCGCTGGTCAGCGACAGACCGATCTCAAACTGCCCGGCGAGCGACAGCGACAGGAAGAACAGGAACAGCGCCATGACGGCGACAAAAATCGGTGACTGAAACTGGAATCCCCAGCCCAGCCCATTGCCGATGCCTCGCAAAGCGAGCAGCGCCGCGACCACAATCCAAAACGACACCAGGATGCCGAGCGTGTAGACCCATCCGTGGGCCCGCATTTTTCCGCGCTCCTCGCGAGACGATTGCACGAGCGACAGACCCTTGATGAACAACACCGGAAACACGCAGGGCATCAGGTTCAGGATCGCGCCGCCGGCAAAGGCCAGAGCCAGAGCCTCCCACAGGGCGAGGCCGGCCGGCGGCGTCGCTCCAGCCGTTGCCGTCACAGCGTAGGCCGCGCCGTTTGCGAGTACCACCACACCCTTGAGCGTGCTCAGCTTGGCCTTCTGATCCTCGTCGCGCACCAGCTGCAGCTTCACGCCGCGTTCGAGCGGAGCTGCGGACTGGGGCGCGGAGTTTACGATGACGGACTGATCGGCCGGGAAAAACTGCGCCGCATCGATCTTGGTCCCGGTCAGCACGGCCAGCGAGTAGCCCTTGCCGTCAGGCGAGAATCGCGCGGAAGCTCCAGGGGGCAAAGGTTTCGGCAAGGAAGCCAATGCCCGGTCCACAATCGCCTGCGCTTTCGCGTCCACTGCCGGCGCTGCGCCTGCCTGGACCACGGGCCGCGTCGCCGTGAGCGATGCCTTTCCGGGCAGGCAAACTTCGCGGCATACCAGCCAGTCCACATCCGCGTGCAGCGCCGCCGGCCCAATTGGCGTGTTCGCGGCGATGTGCATGGTCAAGGGAAAGGTCACCTCGTCTTCATAGCCGAAGTCCATCAGCGGGCCGAGCGGCAGTCGCCGCGGAGCGGGATACGCAAACGGGTCGGCTGTAATCCCAGCGGGAAGCGTCCAACGCACACGCGGCGGCTCGCCCGAGTCCCCGGCGTTGATCCAGTAAACGTGCCAGCCTTTTTCAAGCTGAAATGCAAGGCCCGCGGTCAGGCTTGCATTCTGGGCAAGCTGCTCCTGCGGGACGACCAACGCGACCGAAAGGTGCTGCGCCTGCGCGTGATCCCCCTGCGCCTGCGCCCCGGCCTTGGCACCGCCCCAGCAGGTGAAAAATGCCGTGAGCAGCAGGGCTAGCAGTCGCACACCACGGCCGGCTCTTGCTGGCATGCATCTCATCCGGTTCACCTCGTTCGGCGCATCAGCTATCGCTCCACCGCGTGGTCGCGCTGTGCGGAAAACCGCCGGCGTCGACCGCCGTGACGACCAGCGTATGCTCAGCGCCGGGAGAAACGTCGCCTACATGCGAGAAAGTTCGCGAGTAGTTTTCCGTACCGTCGGCGAACTCCTGCTCCTCAAGATCTTCCCCGTCGTATGTCACAGTCACGGTTGCGATGGACTCTTTCGCACCTGCAGCTACCGTCACGGTGATGTCAGTGCCGATCAGTCCGTTCGTATGGACCGCTGTAAACGTCATCGCGCGGCTCGAGCCTGCCATGCAGCATGGTCCTGCATCAGACAGCGGTCCATTACCGTCAGCACCCCATCGGCCTCCGCCCACTCGGCTGCTTCTTCATGACAGACGCCAAGCTGCAGCCACAGCGCGGGAATCTTGAGCCGCATGACATCCTTCACGATCTCCGGCACGAACACCGAGGCGCGAAACACATCCACGAGATCGATGGAGCGGCCCTCGGCTTTCATCGCTTCGCTGGCCGCGTCGAGTGTCGGATAAGCCTGCTCGCCCAGGACGCTTTCCAGATGCGGGTTGACCGGCAGCACGCGGTAGCCCGCGCCCTGCAGGTAGCGCGCGACGCCCGCGCTCGCGCGCCCCGGCGATTCGCTCAACCCGACAACCGCGATGGTCTTGGTGTTCTCGAGAATCCTTTGGATCGTCTCCGGCTCGTTCATGCGCATTACTCCTGCTATACGTCCAGATCATCCGATGCGCCAGGGACGGCGGACGTCACACCATTTCGCCGCGCCCGCAGGTAGCCCTGCAGGAAAGGCTCGAGCGATCCGTCGAGCACCGAGTCCACATCGCCCACCTCCACCTTCGTCCGGTGGTCTTTCGCGATGCGGTAAGGCTGCAGAACATAGGAGCGAATCTGCGAGCCGAACTTGATATCGAGCTTCGCGTCTTCGACCTGGCGGGTCGCGTCCTTCTTCTTTTCGAGCTCGAACTCGTACAGCCGAGACCGCAACATCTTCATCGCCTTTTCACGGTTTTTGTGTTGCGAGCGCTCGTTCTGGCATTGCACGACGATGTTGGTCGGCAGGTGTGTGATGCGGACCGCGGAGTCGGTCGTGTTCACATGCTGGCCGCCCTTGCCGCCCGAGCGGTATGTGTCGGTGCGGATCTCGTCCGGCTTGATGTCGATCACGATCGAGTCGTCGATCTCAGGCGACACGTACACGCTGGCAAACGACGTGTGCCGGCGCTTGGCTTGGTCGAACGGCGAAATCCTCACCAACCGGTGCACACCGGTTTCGCCGCCCAGCAGGCCAAACGCGTACTCGCCCGTGACGGTGAACGTAGCCGACTTGATGCCAGCCTCTTCCCCGTCCTGGTAATCATTCATTTCGGTCTTGAAGCCCTGTTTTTCGGCCCAGCGCAGATACATGCGCATCAGCATTTCAGCCCAGTCCTGCGACTCGGTCCCGCCGGCGCCGGGGTGCACTGTAACGATCGCGTTCAGCCCGTCGGTTTCGCTCGACAGCAGCGTACGCTCCTCGAGCTTGTCGCCGAACGACGACAGTCCTCGGATTTCGCGCGTGAGATCCCCTTCCACCTCGTCGAACGACGTGTCGCCTTCGCGGGCAAGGTCAAAGTAGGCGTCAATGTCGCCGGTGCGGCGGTCCAGCTCCTCAGCATCGGTAAGCAGCGCTTCAAGCCGCCTGCGTTCGCGCATGATCGGCTGCGAGGCAGCCGGGTTGGCCCACAGAGCGGGATCACTCAGCTGCGCTTCTATCCCGGCGAGCTGTGCCCGGATCTTGTCCGGGTCAAAGATACTCCCGCAGGTCGGCGACCTTGTCCCGCACGGGCGTGTAGGCGAATTCCAAGTCGTTCAGCATGTCTCTAAACCTGTCTTTTTCTTAAGAGCTCGCGAACGGAAAGGCCGATCGCTGCTATCGAAAGTATTTCACACGCCCAGGCGAACACGTCGCCAAAGCGCGTGTAGAAGGTCCGGTAGTCGCGATAGCCGTAGTCCGCCGTGAGCTCGGTAACCTGGTGCCGCGCAACCGACTCCGTCACGCGCCCCAGCGGGTCGATCGCGGCGGTCACGCCCGAGTTGGTGTCGCGCACAATCCATCGGTCGTTCTCGATGGCCCGCATCCGCGCCATGTTCAGGTGCTGCCAGGGAGCGCTGGTGTCGCCGTACCAGCCGTCGTCGGAGATGTTGACGAACACTTGTGCGCCGTTGTTCGCGAACTGGCGAATTTCCGACGCGAACACCGCTTCGTAGCAGATAAAGATGCTGAAACGATGCCCGTCCGGTAGCGGGAACACGGCCCTGTCGGTTCCGTGGGCGAACCGGCCGACATTCTGGGTCAGGGTGCCGGCGAAGGCGAAAAATCGTGCGAACGGCACATACTCGCCCCATGGCACCAGGTGGACCTTGTTGTAGTCACCCAGCGCTCTTCCGCTGGGCGCGGTGACCACAGCCGCGTTGTAGAGCTCGCGGTGCGCGCCCAACGCCGGCCCCGCGCCGGGTGCGGGGGGGCCCGTGCGGGGGGG
>CAXTSA010000284.1:0-4271 GCA_964246755.1 uncultured Acidobacteriaceae bacterium | reverse complement strand
GGGCCTGAGCCTGGGTGCGGGCTCCGGCCAGGTGGTGCTGGGCGCCGGCAACGCCACGGTGTCCGAAGGCGCCGGCACGGTCGCATACGATGCGATCCAGGGTGCGGCCGGCGGCATCGACCAGATCAGCGGCTTCAAGCCCGGCGCGGACCGGATCGACCTGTTCGGCTACCAGCCGGGTGCGGCCACGCTCACCGCAAGCGGCGGCAACACGCTGGTGAGCCTCACCGACGGCACCCGCATCACCCTGCTGGGCGTCACCGATATCACGGGCAGCCTGCTCGGCTGACGCGCACGAAAAAGGCCGGCGCCCGCGAGGAGAGCCGGCCTTCTACTGTGCAACGAAGTGGGTCCAGGCTTCCGCCACGCTGTGATGGACCGCTGCCCGTTCTGGCAGCATGACCGGCGCAACCTGCAAGCCGATGCGCTTAACCAGCGCGTTTGCTTCGGGGTAGAGGATGTTTGACAGAGTGATACACCTGACCACTCGTTCGTTCATCCGGACTGTCAGCTACTCAAAGTCTGTAGACTCATCGGCATCATGTTTCATATGGTGAGCGTCAGATTGCTGTAATGGTTATCCGAGTCCATGCCGAGAAGATGCCTGCGCAAGCCGACTGACAGCTTGCGAGGCGTGTTGGCGGACAACCTCCGTGCTTTTCGACGCAGCAAAGGGCTTTCGCAAGAAAGCTTAGCCGGCCTTTGCGAATTGCACCGCACGTACATCGGCTCAGTGGAGCGAAGGGAACGAAACGTCACCCTCAGCACGCTTGAGATTTTGGCTCAGGTTCTAGGTGTGTCAGTTTCTCAACTACTCACGCCAGAGACAAATGATTCCCAACACACCAGCTAAGCCTTCGCGTTTTGTTCGTTCAATTCGCGAAAGCCGCCTCTCGATCTATGATCCAATCAAGATCGGTGATCCTCAGCTATGGATTCCGACACCGGAACTTCAGATCATCCTGGACGAGGGATTGCGGGGCATATCGTTGGCGGGCCTGCCCCTACGAACTCGCTCAAAAGTGGTGAAGGAAAACGTCTGCCGAGTGCTGGGCTATCCCGTACCAACATCGTTCCGAAAGACACACCCACGCTTTCCTGGACAAGGTTTTGACACCTATGTGCAGAAGTCCAACAACCTTCAGATCTTCAATGAAGAACTGTCGGCCACACGGCGATATGTGATGATCCGTGTGTCCGCCGATGATCTGATCACCCGCGTCAAGGTTGTTACCGGCGACACCTTGGCTTTGCTCGACACGACTGGAACTCTGACAAAGAAATACCAGGCACGTTGTAAAACCGGCGATCAGCAGACAGAACTGATTACCACAACAGATACAGACGTGCTTGCTGGGTTTGTCTCAGGAAGGGTGATACTAGCAGCACCCAGCGTTGCACCAATAAGCTATCCAGAAGATGGAAGCCTGCTTCCGGTAGCAGAGTTGTTCAGCCGCCTATCAAGAATCGTTGGTCAAAGCTTTGCAAACGCCGGCTCTGATCAGGAGCGAAACAGAGGGGCCGCATTGCACAGGTTGGTTTGTGCCGCGCTCGGGTATTCTGATTATCAAGATGATGGACAATTCCCTGATGTCCGGCACCAGTTGCTAGAGATTAAGCTACAGACTTCTCCAACTATTGACCTTGGGCTTGTATGTCCCAACAGCACCGAACCACTGGACGTGCCTATGATTTCCGGCACTCAAATCCGTCATTGCGACATAAGATACGCAATATTTTACGCCGTTGTTGAACAGGGGACGGTCACCGTGACACACTTTTTTCTAACGACCGGCCAAGCTTTTTTCAGCAGGTTCCCCCAATTCCAAGGCAAGGTCTTGAATTCCAAGCTTCAGATCCCCCAGCGGGCAAATTTCTTCGACATCTAATCCAAAAGCACGCCAAATCATGGCATCGAGCTTCTTCTCCTCCACAATAGCGGATGGAGCACCCGCCATTGCATAGATAGCCTTGGATGTTTCGATTATGCTCTGAGCGAGCGCTGTGGCGGGGTCTGGCATAGGAAATTGCTCAACGTACTGAGTTATAAAGCGACGGCGACCTGCATAGAGTTTGTTGTTGAACCGGTGGTCGTAGAAGGCTTCGATGAATGAGGAGTTTGCAACAGCGGCAGCAAGCCATAACAAATCTTTTTCTCCCCGCTTTTCCGCTGTCATCCAGTAACAGTCTCCGTTGACAACTGTCCCCTCTAAATCGACCCAGAAGGTCGGGCGCTCTGATATGTCTCGGAACACCAGTTTCGGACTATCCCAGGCGGCAGGGTCCTGGGGAACCCAGATTTCATACCAACGGCGACCTGCCCCGATAAGGTAACTTCTTCCTCGTAGCGTCGCGCTGTGGGATTCAAGATACGCTTTCGCTTTTGGTGCACGAGCGAGGTCTACAGGTTGACGCTGCCCTCCGGCGATTTCGTGAGGGTAGAGAATCGCGCGAGCTTTCTTTGGCGGGGCAGCGTGAAACCGCGCGGCGACGTGATGTGTAGTTAGAGGTCTCAACAGCTCCGGACGATCCGCTTCCGGCATCGTATCCCAATCACTTCGGATAAACACCTTATCCGCACAGGTTTTCACACCCACGCGAACCTTTCCAAGATCGCCAAAGGTCTTCCATGTTCTGGACGACACTTTGGCTAGCCATGTGTCGGTTGCGTCGGTCGCGATTCGCCACAGATCGTCTGCACCTCCGCTGGCGTCGAGCGTTCCATGTTGAACATGAAAGTGGCGACCGTCTGTCAGTGCGATCATGCCCGCCTTCGCTAGCGCTCCAATCGGGTCTGCAGCAGTCAGAGATGCCGGGTCCTCGCTCTGATAAATTGAGGTGAACGCTGGAGGTCCGAAATCGTGCCCATCCAGACCTTTCGCTAGAATAACGGCGGGAAGTACAGCCGCATCAAATATCTTAGTATCGCCAAGGTCCCATATGTGTCGAAGACTCAGGCGTGCGCGGAGTGCAGCCCGCAATGAGGCGCCCCCTTTTGTAGTCATGAAACGATTGGAAACGATGATCCCCGCAGTTCCAGTTGGCTTTAGCACCTGCGCCATTCCAATTAGAAACGCGTGATAAAGATCAACTCGCCCGCTAAGCCCGAAAGCCCGGCTAAGAAGTTGGGCTTGATTTGACCCGATGATCTGGGTCCGGACATACGGAGGATTAGCGATAATGATGTCAAATTGCTTGATATCGCGAGGTGGCGAGAATAGCGACGGCATGTCACCCGCGTCGGCTTGAGCTATCACGAACTCAAGGAAACTTTCTTGCGAAAGATGCAGGTCTACATTTGGAAACGCCGCTTCAAGACGCTGTTTAGCCGATAACAACGCGCCTTGGTTAGTGTCAAAGCCGTACACGTCGATCGGCAACATACAGGTCTTAGAAAGCTCGGAGAGCAGGCTAATAAGCAACTCGCCGTCGCCAGTCGCAGGGTCCAGGATAGAAATTCTCGGGACCGTTAGGTCAGCTAATCCGACGATCTGAGATGCCACGAAATCTGCCAGAAGCGGCGGTGTGTATGTGGCTCCGTCCGACTTCTCGTCTGTGACGCCTTCGTATCGCCGTTTGGTTTTAGCATTTATGACGACGTTCATTGCGACCTCAGAGACATGCTTTCGTCACGTTACTTGTGGTCATCTTTTTGATCAACAGCAAGGCTCCTTGGTGTTCGAAGGTGGCAAGGCTCTCGCAGTCTCAGATGTGGGCCTACTCTCACTGCCGCTCCCGGTCCTGCTCCGGCTCTGGCGGGCGCCCCCGGCATTCCCGTTCCTCGGCCCACGCGTCGCCGTTCGGTCTCCTTCGTCTCCCGTTCCACCCGCTGATCCCAAGCCACGCTGTGCGCCTTCCCGTCCCGTCAGTTGCGGGCCAGCTCGTCTGGTCCGGCCTGCTGCTCGCGCCCGACGCCGGGCACAATGATGCTGCTGCCACTGCTGGCGGCCCGAGACGTGTTCCGCACGCCCTCCTCGCCAAGCCGCTCACTGGCTGCGGCCATGAACCCGCCCAACTCGCTGGCCACGCGCGAATTGCCACGGTCCTCGCGCCATGTGCCGGATACCCGCTCCTCCTTGCGCCGCTGCCGAGCGACATAGCGTTCGCCTTTACGCGGTATCTCCGCCGTCAGCACGGCCATTTGCACGGCCTTGAGTGTGGCCAGCGCCGCCGGAGATAGGCCCCCGGCACCTCCTCGAACGGATCCCGCGCCCGTTGCTGCTCCACCTCTCCCGTGTGGTGGCGCACGGCGGCATCCCGTGCCGCCGTGC
>CAXTSA010000283.1:0-4277 GCA_964246755.1 uncultured Acidobacteriaceae bacterium | reverse complement strand
GTAACGCCGCTCATCGATGTACTGCTGGTGCTGCTGATCATTTTCATGGTCATCGTGCCGGTGACGCCGCATGGGCTGGACGCCATGGTGCCGCAGCCGCCGAAGACACACAACGAGCAGCCGAATGACAAGACAATTGTCGTTCAGGTGCTCGGCGGTGCCTCGGGGCTGCCCACTTATAAAATCAATCAGGATCCGATCGCGTTCGCGGACCTGCAGAGCCGGCTTAACCAGATCTACTCGGTTCGCGCCCAGAAAATTATGTTCGTGAAGGGCGATCCGGACCTCAACTTCCAGAGCGTTGCGCAGATTGTGGATATCGGCAAAGCGATCGGGGTCGATCACATCGGGCTGATTACGCCGAAAATCGAAGCGGGCCAGTAGGCCCGCTTCATCGTCCGCCGCCTAAGCGGATCATCGGGAAGCTTTCGTCCCGAGGCAATGCTTCGGCGGTGGTGTGTGCTTTTTCTAAGCAGATGGCAATCACCCCGCAAATATGTTTTACTTGATCGTTCCTCTGTACCAAAGTCAGGACCGCCCTGCCGATCGAAGGAGAGTAAAGACAGAATGAATCGAATCGCACGTGTTCCGGTGCTGGCCGCGGCTGCGTTGTCGCTGTTGGTCTCTTCGACCGGGTGCAAGCGCCTGGAAGCCCGCGATCAGCTCAACAAGGGTGTTCAGGCCTACAAGTCGGCGAAGTATGAAGAGGCTATCAATCATTTCCAGAATGCCGTCAATCTGGACCCCACGTACCCGATGACGCGTATCTATCTGGCGACGGCCTATGCGCAGCAGGTTGTACCGGATCTGAGCACGCCGGAGAACCTGAAGAAGGCCGACCTGGCAATCAGCAGCTATAAAAAGGTGCTGGACGAGAATTCCGGCGACGTTACCAGCCTGAAGGGGATCGCGAGCCTGTACTTCAGCACCGACAAGATGGACCAGGCCAAGGAGTGGCAGCAGAAAGTAATGCAGGCAGACCCGAAAGATCCGGAAGCGCCGTATACCGTCGGCGTAATCGATTGGAAAGATGCCTACAAGAACGCTGTGAAGGACCTGGCTTCGGGCGGCCTGACGGACGACGGCAACGGCAATCCGAAGATGTCCAAACAGATTTGCGCGATGGTCAAGAAGGACAACACGCAAGCGGTGAATGAGGGACTTGAAAACCTGCACAAGGCTGTGGAGATCCGTCCCTCCTACGACGACGCGATGCAGTACCTCAACCTGATGTATCGCCGCAAGGCCGATATCGACTGCCCTGATAAAGCTGCCGTGACGGCGGATATCGCGCAAGCCGGTCAGTGGCGTGATAAGGCGATGGGCACGCGCAAAGCGAACGAGATTCAGAAGGAAAAGTCGAGCTCGGGCGGCATTGTTCTCGACAGTACCAAGTAGCTTCGCAGCGAGTTCTTCCCTTGTGAGAGCCCCGGCGGGTACCGGGGCTTTCTTGTGGGCAGTGCTGACGCGCAGCACTGATGAGGCTGCTTGACGTAACGAAGCGGTCAGGAGGCGAGGGTGACAACCTGTCCTATACGCCAGGAGCGGTACGCCGCATCGAGGACGCGCTGGTTTACAAGGCCCTCGCTCGCCGGAGCGCGATACGGAACCTTCCCGCCGGCAGCCGCCTGGGCAAAACCGTCCAGCATGCGCGAGAACGCGTCCGCGTTGGAGACGGGCTGCTCCAGCACAACGTCGCCTCCCTCTCGCAGCACCAGCGACACCGGATGGTCCACCGTCATTGCATCTTCGCAGGTCACCGAACCGCGCTCTCCCACGACCTCAAGCAGCGAGCGATAGGCGGCGCGCGTAGTCAGCGTCACCGCGCCGACCGCGCCGGAGCTGAACGCGAGGCTGAGGACCGCGTGAGACTCGACCTCGCCTGAGACTGCATCGCGATGCGCAAGCGTACCGACAGAGGACACCGAGTCGCCCAGCACGTAGCACAGCGCATCGATACAGTGGATGCCGACGTCGCCGATCGGGCCGCCGAGGGCGAGCGTTGGATCATTGATCCACGCGCGCGGGCTCTTGGACGTCTCATAGCAAAACTGCGCATGCGCCAGTTGCGGTTTGCCGATGCGGCCTTCCTCGATCCATCGGCGCATGAGGTCGATGGCCAG
Source organism: uncultured Acidobacteriaceae bacterium (assembly GCA_964246755.1). Lineage (GTDB taxonomy): Bacteria > Acidobacteriota > Terriglobia > Terriglobales > Acidobacteriaceae > EB88. The sequence goes on along the minus strand of CAXTSA010000283.1, from coordinate 2,154 downwards.
GTTATAGCGCATGTTCTGCGCCACGCCGAACAGCACCCCGGCCGCACGCGAGGCGGCGAGCATTTCTTCTGCTTCGCCCGCGTTCATGGCCAGCGGCTTTTCGCACAGCACCGGCTTGCCATGGGCGAGGGCCAGCAGGACGTGCTCGCGATGCAGCGCGTCGGGCGAAACCACGAACACGGCATCGATCTCATCCGAGGCGCAAAGCTCCTCCGGCGAAGAAAACACCCGTGGAATCCCAAAACGAGCCGCATCTGCCGCGGCTTTCGCGCCGTCCCGCCGCCACATACCACCCAGACGGGCAAAAGAGGCGCCCCGAAATGCCGGCATCAACCGTTTGGCCGCATGGTGTCCAAAGCCCAAAATCCCGAATCGCAACAGTTCCTCCTGCAAGGCCTCGGTTACTTCGCGCCGTTCTTGAAGATGTCGTCCGCGAAGTAGTTTTCGACGCGAGCCTGGTCGCGCAGCACTTCCAGATACGCGTTCTTGAGCAGTTGCGACCGGGTTTCCCGAAGCTGCTGCCGGATGGACTGCTGCACGCGCGGGTCGTTCAGGTCGCGCTGGCCGGCTGCTTCGCGGTCCATCAGCCGGTAGATGCTATACCCGATAGGTTTGCGCGTGGTCGGGTCGAGTAGCGGCAGCACATCCGTGATCTGCCCCGGCTTGAGCTTCGCCACCGCGTCGTAGACCGTCATGTCGCTTCGCAGCTGCGACTCCTGGAAAAAGCCCATGTCGCCGCCGCTCGATGCGTTGTCGGCCCGCTCAGAGAAGTTTGCCGCCAATGTGCCGAAATCCTCGCCGCTTTCCAGGCGATTGTGCAGCATTTCGATCTTCTTTTTCGCTTCGGCGTCGCTGGTCGCTTTGCTGTTCTGCAGGTTGCCCACGCCGCCGTTCTGGCTCTGCGCTGTGGGCGCCGGGGCTGAGGTGACGACGATCTGCGCCAGGTGATACTCCGGCTCAACCAGGTTGTACTCCGCCTTGTGCTGGTTGTAGGTGCTGGAGATATCGGAGTCGGTGATGTTGATTTTCGCGTTGATCTCTTTGTTGAAGAGCTTTTCGGTCGTCTTCGCGCGGCGGATGTCGCGGCGCAGATCGTCCACCGTGAGGTGCTTGTCGGCCAGGCGTTTGTTGAACTCTTCCTGCGTGAAGGGCGCCTTCATCTCGTTGATCTGGGCGTCGACCTCCTCCTCCGTTGCGGCGAGGTTCAGCTTGGCCGCGCGCTGCGCCAGGATCTCTTCATCGACAAGCTGCCGCACGATGTTGAGGCGGACAATATCTTCCTGCTCCCGTGAAGGATGCTGCTGGTTTTCGCCGAGCGAGTTCTGGTACAGCGTTTCGACATCCTTGGCGTAAATGGGTTTGCCATTCACCTTGGCCATGGTGTCGCCGCTGTGCGCCTGCGAGCAGCCCAGCAGCGTGAGCGAGACCGCGACAACAGCCGAGGCCCCAGTGAGGTGGAAGCGGTGTTGCCGCCGATTGAAGCGATGGATCCGTTGCACAGTATTCCTTCCGAGCGCGCGGGGCGCAGTCTTGCCAAACTCAGCGTGTCCCGCTTGCGGGTGTCTTCCCGGGCTCAGGTGCGGCCGGCGCGGGCTCCGGGGGCGGCGTGACACCCTGGGCACGCAGCGCGCGGTCGATCGCGGCCCATAAATACGGCGTCGGCTGGGCTCCTGAAACCCGCTCTCCGTCAACAAACAGCGCCGGGGTTCCATCGATCTTGAGCGCTTCGGCTTCCCTCATGGAAGCGCGCACGGCTGCATCGTCCTGGCGGGCGAGGCAGGCCTCGAGTGCCGACTTGTTCAACGCGCCGCGAGCGCCTTCGTCGCGAGCCGCCTTATCGAGCGCCGCCTTGGACTTCGCTGGATCGCGGTCCGGGCCGGTAATGTCCTCGCCGTGCATGTGGAGGTAGTCCACGTAACTCCAGTAGGCGTTGGCGTTCTGCGTGGCCAGACAGTTGGCGTCAACCGCCGCATGGAGCGCCCAAGGATGGATTTCGGTGAGCGGATCATCCTTGTAGACGACTTTGACCAGCCCCTTGTAGTGGTCCAGCGTCTCGGGGAAGAGTTCAGAATGCATGCGTGCGCAGTAGGGGCACTCCATATCGTCGAAGTTCACGATCTCGACTTTGGCGTCCTTGTTGCCGCGCACGGGGCG
>CAXTSA010000282.1:0-4286 GCA_964246755.1 uncultured Acidobacteriaceae bacterium | reverse complement strand
GATTTCAGGCTGGTGTAGCAGTCCCGCGCGTACTCGAATGTGAGCACGGCCTCCAGTTTGGTGAAGCCGAGATGCGGACGGTAGCCGAGAAACGGCCGGGAGTGCAGGTTACGGATGACGGCGCGCACTTGCCGGCCGTAGACCGGGACTTTGCAGCGCTCTTCCTGCAGCAGGATTGCGACGACATCGCGGCCGTACTCCGGGAGGGTGTAAGCCTCCTTCGTGAGATAGAAGCGCAAGCCATCGGCCTGGACCGACGGCAGAGCCTGCTCGAGGATGTCGTAGGGGTAGCGAAACTCCGCCGGGAGCGCGCCGGTCCAGGGCGGTGGGGCGATCTCGCGCAGACCGGCGCCGCCGGTGTAGGTGCTGTCCATGAAAAAGCGGTGAGTCACAGCTGCGGCTCTCCTCCGGGTGCCGGGTCAGGCGAGGGCGCCGGCCTGCTTCGTGCCAGCCTGCCGTGGTTCGAGGACCTGGCAGAGGGCGTCTTCGTAGAGCGTGGTCGCTGAGATCCGCTCGACAGTGGCCTGGCCGGCGATGGCCAGCGCCTGGCGCCGCGGCTCGTCGCGGTAGAGCGAGGCAATCGAGTCGGCAAGCTGGTCGACGCTGCCGGCATCGATGACGAGGCCGTCGACGCCGTCGGTGAGCAGCTCCGATGCGCCGCAATTGCGGGTCGCGATGCTTGGGACGCCGTTCGCCATGGCTTCGAACAGGGCCATGCCGAAACCATCGTCCATGCTCGGTAGCACGAAGAGGTCGCAGCGCTGGTAAAACTCGGCGATGTTGGGGACGTACTCGATGAGCTCGACATTGGGTGTTGCGCGCAGCAAATCGGCGAGCTTGGGATACGCGGCGAAGTCGCCGGAGGTACGCAGAAGCAGGCGCGCGCCGGGCAGGTTGAGTTTACGCCAGGCCTCCAGCAGGTATAGGTAGCCCTTGCGGAGCGGGTGGCCGCCGAGAACGCCCACGGTGAAGGGGGTGTTTCGTTCCAGCCGGATGGCGCCTTTGGCCTGTGCGCGGCCGAGCAGGGGCGCCAGGACCAGCTTGTGTTGCAGATGCTCGGGAAAGCTGCGCGCGCTGTAGTGGGACGGCACGAGAATGGAATCGGCGGTCTCGTACTCGGCGAGCTGCCGGTCGCGAAACCAGGCCGGCTCCGGGTGAAAGACCGCGCCGGTTTTCGCGGCTTCCTGCCGGACAAGGTTCTGCTGGAAGTCGACAAACGGGCACGCGCGGTCTAGGGCGAAGTGGGCGCCGCGCCGGTGCGCGGCTTGCCCGGTGTGGAGCGCTCCCGTGGCAAAGCCGACGACGATATCGGCGCGTGACATGGCGGCGGCTACCATGCGGTCCCACCAGACGATGCCTCGTTGAAAGGCGGCCGGGAAAAGGCGCATTTTGAAGATGTGGGAGACGAGCTCGACCGGAGACGGAACGAGGTGAACGCCGACGGAATCGTCGAGCTGGCGGAAGTAGCGCCGCGGTGCGGTCGACCAGATGTCGACACCATCCACATGTTTGCGAAGAGCATTCGCCATCTTGGCCACGTGGAACGGCCGCACAACAGAGATTGCGACGTTCATGGAGTTGATCCTAGCATGGAGCGTTGGGGGTTTCGGGCGTCCGGAACTCATCTTCCGCGCAATGGTAACGTAGCGGATCCGGCAATAGCGGGCGCGGCTGCAGGGGCGTATTCCGCGGAGCTTCAATTAGCGGGTACAACGAAATCCTCCAAGCACCATCTGTTTTGTTAACAGAATATGCATTATCAGACGTGATATATGGCTTCCGTATGGACATGCACTGCGCCTTTGTTGACCTCCAGGCCGGTTGCCTTCAGAGTTTTTCCCGGGGGCGTTCATGCTTTTGCCGGTTCCCTCCGATACACCCCCAGGAAGTTTCTTCGGGAGGGTGGGATGGACTGGATAGTTTGGATGCTTCGATGGAGGCGGGCTCGCCTTCGGTTTGCGCAATGGACGGCAGCAACGCAGCTGTGTTTCGCCTGCGGTCGCCAGCTGGACGGCCGCGAGTTTGTGTGTGAAGACGAGGCTTGCCAGATGCGCGCGCTTGCCGGCCAGGCGATGCTCGCCTCGCCGAGCGACGAGCCCCAGGTGGCGAGGAGGCGCCGGCTTCGATACGCAACCCCGGCGATTTTCTACGAAGAGCCGGAGAGCTGCGCGGGCCTCTTTGTCTAAAAACTACTTACTGATGGAATGAACCTGAAATTAGTTGCGGGGTTCGAGGGTTGGGCTCGACCTAGAGGGGAATAACAAAGCAGGTTCCTCGCTTCTGGGGCACAGCCTTGAAGCTCAGGATGACACCTTTTCTGAACGCCGTGTCCGGCCGCAACGTGCCTCGGCAAGCGGCGAAGCTGCGGCCGGACTGCATCCATCGAAGTGTGGCACTGAGCGGGCGCGAAACGTTTCCGGTCTGTTCCAGTGCCGATTGAGGAGAGCGCGCAATGCCCATCGTCCTGGCATTCAACCCCGGCAGCAATTCGCTGAAGTTCGACCTGGTCGCGGTAACGGCGGACCAGCATTGCGCGGCTGACGGCAAAAAACTTCTGAGCGGGTCGGTCGATAACCTCGGCAAACCCACGAAGCTGGTCCTGGTCCAGGGCGGCAAGGCGGTTGGGGAGCGCGAGGGTGACTTCAGAGACTTCCCTGCCGCCACGGAGCGGGTGCTTGAGGCGCTGGTTTCGCATGCTTTTCCCGATGTGCCTCGCCTGAAGGACATAGACCTTGCGGCGGTGCGCGCGGTACATGGGGGCGATACATACAAGGCCGCAGTGCGCGTCGACGACGCGGTCCGGGCGGAGATCCGAAAGCGGGAGCCCTTGGCGCCGCTCCACAATCGCAATTCCCTTTCCATCATTGATGTGCTTCGAAATAAGGACGTGCTTCGCGAGAAAGCGGGTGGATTGCCGGTGGCGGTAGCCTTCGATACGGCGTTTCACCGGACGATGCCGGAGTACGCGTGGCGGTATCCGATCGAGCGTGAACTGGCCGACCGGCACGGGATCCGCCGCTTCGGCTTCCATGGCCTGTCGCACCGGTACATGCTGGAGCGCTATGCCCAGCTTGTCTCGAAGCCAGCCTCCGAGATCTCGATTGTGACACTACACCTGGAAAGCGGCTGCTCGGCCGCGGCGATCCGGAACGGCGAGTCTGTGGACACGTCGATGGGGCTGACGCCGCTGGAAGGGCTGATGATGGGCACGCGTAGCGGCAGCGTTGACCCGGCGGTCGTGCCGTTGCTGATGCGAGAAGCCGGGATGGGCGTGGAGCAGGCGATGGAGGTGCTCGAAAAGAAGTCCGGGCTGCTCGGGGTGTCCGGAGTTTCGCTCGATACGCGGGAGCTGCGGAAGCGCGAGGATGAAGCCTCGCGGCTTGCGCTGAAAATGTTCGGCTATCGAGCGAGGCTGTTTACGGGGGCATACCTGGCGGCGCTGGGCGAGGCACAGGCGGTGATCTTCGGCGGTGGCATCGGCGAGAACACGCCGGAGATTCGCACGGAGATCTGTGATGGGCTACGCGGGTGGGGGCTTCGGGTGGATGCCGAGCTGAATCAGCAGACCGTGGACGGGGATGTGCGGATCAGCTCCGACGGTTCGAGGCTCGAGGCGTGGGTGATCCACGTGGAGGAAGGCATGCAACTGGCACAGGAGTGCGCCCGGGTCTGAAGTCTAGCTCGAAGCGTGTGTCTGGCGCGGGCTCCCTGTTCGCGCCCTCTGCCTCTACGCGACGGCCGTGAAGTGTCCGGAACTGGACGCAAACGCCCGGAAATAAACGATCTTCCTCCGCGCCAGCGTTGTAACCCTATTAGAATGAGCTCCCTTTCTTTGCGAGGTTTGGCACTGCTCCTGCATAGAGTACGGGCATGGACATTGCTCGTCCCGATCTGAAACGCAAGAAGATGCGGCAGCGCTGGGTGCTCGCGCTGGTGGCATTGGTCGTGCTGTCGGCAGCTGCCTTCGGTGTCGCTCGCCTGAAACCCGCATCGCCCTCGGTGGAACGGAGCACGGTTTGGACTGATACGGTCAAACGCGGGCCGATGGGGCGGCAGGTGCGCGGTATCGGCACGCTGGTGCCGCGGGAAGACCGTATTCGGCTGATCCCTGCGCAGACCGAGGCAACGGTGGTGCGTTTGCGCGTGTTGCCGGGCGCGAAGGTCGAACCCGACACGGTCGTTATGGACCTGACCGATCCGCAGCTGGACCAGGAACTGATGGCGGCGCGGCTCGACCTGAAGGGTGCGCAGGTGGAGTACGGCAACTTGGAGGCCAAGCTCCAGAG
>CAXTSA010000281.1:0-4307 GCA_964246755.1 uncultured Acidobacteriaceae bacterium | reverse complement strand
GCCTCCATGTGCACTGTAAACGGCGTGTTCGATGCGTCGCGCTCGTTGATCGGCCCCGCCGTGCCCTTCGCGGTGATCGTGCCCTCGCCGGGCAGGTGGGCTGACAGCTCAAACGGAAACGCCTTCGCCGAGCCGAAGTCCTTAATATCGAGACTCACCTGCTGGTAGTTGCGCTGCTGCGCTGCTGCCCCGCCGTTGCCCTGGTCGCCAACCGTGATGGTTCCGTTCGTAATTTCGATATGGCGGGCCGTCAAGCCCCCGAGCGGCCCATTCGAGCTCGATGGCGCGGCCGCCGGCTTGTTCGCCGTGCTCCCGATGCTCGAGTAGTTCCACGTACCGTTCGCCCCGCGCAAAAGGTCTACCTTGGGTGAGTCCAGGGCGAAGCCCTTGATACGCACCTCGCGGTGCAGCAGCAGCGGAAACAACTCCACCCGAATCTTGACGCTGTCCGCCTGCAGAAACGGCTGTGTGCTGAACTTCGGGTCATCGGCGACGATCGCGTTCTCGGCGACCAGTCCGCCAGCCCAGATCGACAGCTTCAGGTTGCCGACCGTAACCTTGCGCCCGAGCGACTTTGAAAGCGTGGACTCGATGCGCGTGCGGAAGTTGTTCGCATTGAGAAACAGCGGCAAGGCAGCGGCCACAAGCACGACCAGCACAACCAGCGTTCCAAGCGCGATCAGGATAAATCGGGTGGTTTTCCCCATGGCGAGCCCCCAGTGATAACTAGCGGTTCGGATGCGATTGCAATCTCTGCCGTTGCACTTACCCCGCTTACCTAACCCTTGCTCTCGCGCGGCCCGCTGCGCCTGCGATTCAAGTGGAGCTCGCCAGTGGTATGCTCATCCGGTCTTACCCGGGCGCCTGCCCACCGCTGTTCTATTTCGACTGGAGCGATGGAGATCATGAGTATCGGCGTCCGTACCCGCAGCGAACGCGCACAGCCGTTGTTGCTCGCAGCACTGCTCGTATCGCTCGCCTGCCCCGCGCTGTCCCAGATCGCACCGCAGCCTCTCGCAGGCGACGCCGGCATCCGGGTCGATCTCACGAAGCCCAGTCCGCGGACCATCCCGCGCACTCTGTTCGGGACCTTTCTCGAGCCGATCGGCAACTCGACCTACAACGGGCTGTGGGCCGAGATTCTTGAGAACGGGAGCTTCGAGGCCGGTTTGTGGGACGTGCGGCACGAGGAGACCATGGTCCGCGCGGAACCCGAGCTGGCGCGGTCCTCCGCGATGGGCCTGCCGCTGCCGTGGCTGCCGCTCGACGGGCGAGAGGGCAACCGGTACGAGTTCCGCTATGGAGACGCTGCCAACTCCGCGCGCTCGCTCGAGCTCATGGGCGTCCCGGGGCAGCCGACCGGCTTGGCGCAGCGCGTGTACCTGCCGGCGCAACGTGAGCTGACCTACCAGGGCAGCCTGGACGCCCGGCACTTGTCCGGTGCCGCCCAGCTGACCGTCTCGCGCGTGTGCCGGGCCGGCACGCATGCCACCCTTGCCACCGCAACACTCGACGCGAGCGCGGGCACCTGGACCAAGCTGCCGTTCACGCTGAAGCTCGAAAGCGGCGCCCTGGAGCCGCTTGATCCAGCGGAATTGCGCATTGTCGTCCAGGGCGATGAGCGCGTACTGATCGACCAGGTCTCGCTCATGCCGGCCGACGCGCTCGATGGCTTAGATCCGGAAATGGTAAAGGCCGCCCAGCAAATGCACACGCCGCTGATCCGCTACGGCGGCAACTTCACCAGCGGTTATCACTGGCGCGACGGCATCGGGCCGGTTGACAAGCGCGTCAGCATGCCCAACGTAGCCTGGGGCATCCCGGAGTACAACACTTTCGGCACGGACGAGTTCCTGCACTTCTGCGAGCTGATCCATGCCGAGCCGCAGGTCGCGCTCAACCTCGGCAGCGGTACGCCCGCGGAAGCCGCCGACTGGGTCCGCTATATCGACGACCATTGGGCCGACCACAAGGGCGGACTATTGTGGGAGATGGGCAACGAGCTGTGGGGCTCGTGGAACACAGGCTGGCCCACGCTGGACGAACTGGCGCCGCGGACACTCTCCTTCAGCCAGGCGATCCGCGCCGCGGACCCGTCTGCGCGACTGATCGCCACCGGCCAGGACCCCGACCACTTCGAGCAGTGGAACGCGAAGCAGCTCGCAAACCCCGTCGGCACGGAGAACTTCCTGTCAACGCACTTCGTCGAGACCACCGCAAGCGTTAAGCTCGAAAACGCGTCGCCGGAGTTCGTCGCGGCAGCCACGCTCGCACTGCCCATCGGTCTCGAGCGCCAGCTCAAAGCCATGCACGACCAGATCGCGGCCAGCCTGCAGAAGGACACCGTGAAAACGGCTTTTACGGAGTGGCTCTGGGCCGGGGATGGAGGCCGGGGCGATCACCCGAACTACGACAACATCGCCGGAGCGCTCACCACTGCGGGCCTATTCAACGCGCTGATGCGCTCGTCCGACATCGTGCCCATCTCGGATATGACCGGGATCCTTGAGTTCGGCGGCATCTGGAAGAAACGCGGCGTGGTCTATCGCACACCGGCCGCGTACGCCTTCGGCATGGTCGCCGGAGCGCCTGCGGACCGCCTCCTGCCGGTCGAGGTCAAGAGCGGGAGCTACTCCGTGCACAACGGATCGACGCGCATTCCTGAAATCGAAGACGTCCCCTACCTCGACGTCGATGCGGCTGTGAGCAAGGATGGCAGCACGGTGACGCTGTTCGTCGTCAATCGCAGCCAGGATCGGGACTTACCCGCGCGGCTTGCCATTCCGGGCCTCCGCAAAGGCGCCGCGGGTCAAGCGCAGACGCTGAGCGCGCCAAGCCTGTACAGCGCCAACGACGAGCTCGAGCCCGAAGCCATTCTCCCGGAAACGAAACCCATTCGAGTCGGGCCGGAGTTCCGGTATACCTTTCCGCGCGCCAGCTTTACCGTGCTGACACTCTCCCGATAAGGGGTCATGGGTTCAGCCGAAGCCGCTGCGAGGCCTTCGCGTTCTCCTCGTCGGCCATCTTGGTGGCCAGCATTAACTCCCGGTCCGAGTCTCCCTTGCGCCCCAGACGCGCGAGCGTCAGGCCCAGGTAGTAGTGTGCTGGCTGGTACTCGGGCGCATCCACGACGGCTTGCCCCAGCCACTTCACGGCTTCGTCGTACTGCTTCAGCCGGAAGTGCGCGATGCCGGTGTCCGTCAGCGCGCCCCCATGGTGCGGATTGCGCGCGAGCACACTGGCCGCCTCCGCGATCGCCTCGGGGTACTGTCCGGATTGAATCGCGATCTCGGCGAGCTGGTAGTGCGATTCAGTCTGCTCCGGCTTTAACTCCAGCGACTTGCGAAACTCCTGGGCGGCCGGCACGGGATTCTGGCCCTGCTGGAGGATGCGGCCGAGTCCATAGTGAGCGGTCGCGTCCTCAGGATGCGCCCGGAGGTACTCGCGCATGGCCGCCTCGGCTTCGGGCAACTGCCCCAGGGCGAGCTTGACGCGCGCCACCAGGTACGAGGTCTTGCTGTCGCCGGGGGTGAGCTGCTTCAGATGCAGCACGGTTGCGTCCGCGTCGTGGTACAACCCGATCTGGTCCTCCAGAACCCCCATGTCAAAGAGCAGGCGAGGGTTCTCGGGCGCATACTTCTGCGCGCGCAATAAAATCCCGAGAGACCCATTCATATCCTTCGCGGTGCGCGCCACAAGCGCAAGCCGTTCCGAGGAGGAAACCTCTCCCTCCTGCGCCTGCCGGTTCGCGGGCTGCCGGCTTAGGACGGCTTCATACTCGTCGCGCGCCTGGGCCGCGTCCCCTCCGGCGAGCAGGCTGCCGGCGTGCGCAAGCGCGTCGTCAGCCGTTGGAACTGCGGGAACGGCCTGCAGGATCAGCAATGCGAGAGCGGTGAGCAGCATGACAGTTCAGACCATGCTAAAGGACGGCCGAAGCCGCCCTTTGCGCGGGGATGAAGGAACGCGCTTCAGAAGGAAACGCGTCCGGTGATCTGCAACTGCCTCGGGGTGGAACCGTGGCCGTCGGCACGCCGAAATTCCCGTCCGCCGGGTTCAGGTCGCCGGGAATCGTGAACTGGAGACGGTTGAAGCCGTTGAGGAGCTCGCCCTTGAGCACGAAGTTGACCGCCGGTGTCGCATTGTTAGTCGGAGAGTACTGCTGCAAGCGGTAATCAAGCCCGAACGTAAAGCTGTTCCGTCCCTTTCCACGCTGACACTGTCCTTGGCGCGCCAGCCGTTATCGATGTTGTCGTCGTTTTGACCAGGGTTGCCCAGGTTGACAAGATCATCTCGTCCGTCAAAGGTAC
>CAXTSA010000280.1:0-4322 GCA_964246755.1 uncultured Acidobacteriaceae bacterium | reverse complement strand
CTCCGGCGGCGTTGCGTGCGCGAAGGAATCCTCGCCGATCGGCACGAACCGGCCCACGCGCGCGTCGTAGGTCTCCACACTGCCCGTGCCAATCTCATACACCCACCCATGCAGCCGCAATAGCTTTTTCCCCACCGCTTCGGCAACCGACGGATGCGTCAGCAGATGCGCAAGCTGCGCCAGCACGTTTTCGCGCACCAGCGCATTGAGCCGCTTCTCTTCCGGGGCATCCGCGAGCTCCGCCGCGACTGCGTCCCGTGCCTCATCGGCATAGTGCAGCCACCGCGCCACCGCGGGCAGCTTCTCAAGTTGGGGCCCGCCCCGCAGCACCGCCGTCATCGCTCCGCAGCCGGAGTGCCCGCAGATCACAATATCCGGAATCCCCAGCACCGCGACCGCGTACTCGATGCTCGCCGTCACCCCGCCCGGCACCGTTGAGTTCGGCGGCACGATGTTGCCCGCATTGCGCACCACAAACAGCGAGCCCGGCCCCTGCTGCGTCAGCACCTCCGGCACAACGCGCGAGTCGGCACAGCCGATAAACATCGCGCTCGGCGACTGCTCCAGCGACAAGTCGTGAAATAAGGCTTCGCGGTTCGGGTGCACCACTCTCTGAAAGCGAAGCACCCCGTCAATAATTTGGTCCATGCGTGTTACCTGCTTTCTTCTCATCATTCCAGCTAGCTCGCGTCATCGTGAGCGAGCTGGCGGCGCTCACAGGATCACTCGTCTTCGGGAGCCAGTGCCCTGTTCGAACACAACGTTTCCCAAATACTTCTATAGCAGGCAAACAGGCCAAGACGAGCAGGGTAGCAGCCTTCGGAGCCCCCGCGTACAATTAGGTCTACCCGAAGCGCTGCCGGGCGCTCGATTGTTCTCGCGCCGGCTGCCCGGGTCTTGTTGAGACCTTATATTGATGATGCCTCGCCCCTCGCTGTTTCGCTCCGCCCTCCGCACCTCCTCCAAAGGCACCCTGATGGCCGCCGCCACTCTCGCGCTTGCTCTCGGCACATTCGCTCCTCGGAGCGCCGGCGCGCAGACCGTCAGCTCCCCCAGCAAGAACGCCGCGGCCGCGGCACCCGACTAGCCGTACCAAGGCGAAGTCCTCGCGGACATCGTCGCGCGGGTCAATGACCAGGTCATCAGTTCGTCCGATTACGCGCGCGCCGAAACGGAGCTCGAAGCTCAGGGCAAACAGCGCAACTGGACGCCTGTGGAGCTCGACGCGCAAAAACGCCAGCTCCTGCGCGACCTGGTCGACAACCAGCTCCTGCTGTCCAAGGGCAAGCAGCTCGGCATCACCGGAGAGGCTGAGACGATCCGCCAGCTCGACGAGCTGCGCAAGCAGAATAACCTCGACTCCATGGAAGCACTGGAAAAAGCGGCCGAGCAGCAGGGCGTCTCCTTCGCCGACTTCAAGGCCAGCATCCAGAATCGCGTCATCACCTCGCAGGTCATCCGCGACGAGGTCGGCCGCCACATCAACATTACCGGCACCGATGAGCAGCAGTACTACGCGGATCACAAGGACGAGTTCACCACCCCGGAATCCGTCAAGCTGAGCGAAATCCTCATCCCCACCGCTGACCCCGACAACGCGGGGCAGGTAGCCGAGGCGCAGACCAAGGCCGACGGGCTCGAAGCGGAGCTCAAGGGAGGCAAGGACTTCGCGGCAGTCGCCAAGGCAAGCTCCGGCGGGTCCACGGCCGCCCAGGGCGGCGAGCTGGGCGAGTTCAAGCGCGGCCAGCTTGCCGGGGTGCTTGAGGATGCGACCTTTCCGCTCAAGCCCGGCGGCTACACCGTGCCCATCCGTACCAAACAAGGATTCGTCATCCTCAAGGTCGACGATCACACGGCAGCGGGCCTGCAGCCGTTCACACAGGTGCAGCCGCAGGTCGAGGACGCGATCGGTATGCAGAAGATGCAGCCGGCGCTGCGAGCCTACCTGACTCGCCTGCGGGAAGAGGCGTTCGTCCAGATCAAACCCGGCTATACCGACGTGGGGGCCACCTCCAACGAGTTCCGGCCGATCTTCAGCGCCTATCAGCCGCCGCAGCCCAAGAAAAAGAACAAGGCGGACCGGACTCGCTTTAGCGGCCGTGGAAGGACGCGCTCAGGGGTCCGCGTCGCCAAGGCGACCACGCCTGCCCAGCCGGCTGCCGCGGCTCCCGCAAGCGCCGCGGCCCCTGCTAGCGCCGCGGCCCCTTCTAACGTCCCGTCGCTCGCCGACGTACCCGGCGGCACCGCACCCGCGGCCGGCACCGGCTCCACCGCTGCCACGGCTCCTGCCTCGGCTCCTGCCACAGGCGCTCCGGCCCAAAACCAGATCCAGACGGCGAGCAACGCCGCGCCGACCAGAACGCTCAAGCCCGGCAAGCGTGAAAAGGTGCGCTTCGGCCAGGCCCCGCGTGAAACCCTGCCCGCCGCCGATACCCGCGCGCAGGATGCAGGCGCATCGGCTGATAATGGCAACGCCTCGGCAACCGAGACGGCCAGCAACCCGTCGAGCAATGTCCCTGCCAACGTCCACTACGCAAACGGCGAAAGCGCGACTGAAGAGCAGGCAGCCGCCGCGAAAACCAAAACCCGCTTCTCGCAGCGCGCGGCAGAAACCAAAGCCGCCAAGACAGAGAAGAAGCGTCTGGCCAAGGCCGACCAGTTCCCAGCTCCCGCGGCTGACAGCCAGTAACTCGCCGACAAATCGGTCCAGGCGATGCCGCTCGGTGTTGCCGGCGACACTTCAAAGGCGCCGCCGAAGCCGAAGCCTACGGAAAAGACGCGCTTCTCGGACGAGGCCGGCAAGAAAAACACGCAAGCGCCCGGCACAGAGGGCAACGGCGCAGTTGGAGCGCCGGCGGCGGAAAATCAGACCGGCCGGCAGCCCGCCGTTCAGACCCAGCCATACAGCGAGCCATCGCCCGAAAAAGCCCCGGGTACCAATCCTCCCGTGAACACGCAAACCACGCCCACCGGCACCGGCGACCCGCTCGGCCCGACCACTCCTCCCGCCACGAACCAGGCCCAGCCGCCCCAGCGGTAACGCGCGATGAAAGAGGTTTTCGCAAACGATCTCGCGCGCTTTGAGAATCAGTCCATCACCGGCTTCTTCGTGGCCGCCAACCGGCAGCTCCGCACCACGGCAAGCGGTTCGGGCTATCTCTCTATGACCTTGTGCGACAGCACCGGGCAGCTTGAGGCCCGCATGTGGGAGCCGGAGGGCGCGGGAGAGTTCGCCTCGGGCGACGTGGTCAAGATTCGCGGGCTGGTGTGCCGCTACCAGGAGAAGCTGCAGCTCAAGATCGACAAGCTGCGTCGCGCCGATCTCGGCGACCTCGAAAAACCTGGCCCCGACGCGAACGAGTACGATCTCGGCGACTTCCTCCCGAAAACATCCTTTGACGTCGAGGAACTCTGGGCGCGGCTCACCGGCTACGTCCAAAGCTTCACGGACGGCGACCTGCGCGCGCTGATGCAGCTCTTCCTCTCGGACCCCGCCATCTCCGGTCCGCTACGCGTGGCGCCTGCCGCCAAAGCTCTCCACCACGCCTGGATCGGCGGCTTGCTCGAGCACATCGTCTCGCTGCTCGACGTGTGCGAGCTCGCAGCAAAGCACTATCCGCAGGTCCATCGCGACCTGCTGCTCTCCGGCGCTATGCTGCATTACAACGGGAAGCTCTACGAACTGCGCACGGGCACCAGTTTCTCCTACTCGGTCGAAGGCCAGTTGCTGGGCCACATCACCATCGGAACGGGCATGATCGACGAGAAGATCGCCGCGCTGCCCGACTTCCCCCCGCGCCTGCGTACGCTGCTGCTCCACATCGTGCTCTCGCACCACGGCCGGCTTGAGTTCGGCACACCCAAACTGCCCATGACCGCCGAAGCGCTGCTGCTCCACCACCTCGACGACCTCGAAGCCAAAATGCAGACCCTGAGCAGCGAGTTCACGCGCGCCCGAGCCAACGGCGCTCAACCGGGCGAGCCGACCGAGTACATTCGCTCCATGGAGCGCGCTCTGGTGGACACACGCGCGTACCTTGACGGCAGCAGCAGGGAGCCGTCCTAAGCTGCGTCTCCTTGGAAATGCTGGATACTGGCTGTCTACTATTCGATCGCTTGCGATGAAACCGTCGGCTTTTTCTTCGCGGTACGCTGCCGAAGCAATCGCCGTTCAGCAATGAGTTGTTCTCTCTGCCTCTTCGGAAGCGCGAGCAATTCTCGAGTACGAGGCGGCAATTTGCCCAAAATCCTCGCATGTGCCTGCATCAGCAGCGCCTCCAGCTCCCGCCTGATGAAA
This sequence comes from uncultured Acidobacteriaceae bacterium, assembly GCA_964246755.1. Taxonomy (GTDB): domain Bacteria; phylum Acidobacteriota; class Terriglobia; order Terriglobales; family Acidobacteriaceae; genus EB88. The sequence goes on along the minus strand of CAXTSA010000280.1, from coordinate 25 downwards.
ACATTCCAGTGCGCGAGTGCCACCC
>CAXTSA010000279.1:0-4341 GCA_964246755.1 uncultured Acidobacteriaceae bacterium | reverse complement strand
CCCGGGCGTCCTCTCGAGCCTAGGCCGCCTCCTCGCCACCCTCTACGCCGCCCTCGCCGTCTTCGCCCTCGGCGTGATGCTTCCGGTCGCCTGGATTGCCCGCGTTCCCATCCGTGCTTTCCTCAAGGCCGTAGCCGAGCCCGCCACCATCGCCTTCGCCACTTCCACCAGCGAAGCCGCCCTGCCCCGCGCCATGGAAGCCATGGAAGCCTTCGGCGTCCCCCGCCGCATCACCGGCTTCGTCATCCCGGCCGGCTACAGCTTCAACCTCGCCGGCTCCGCCCTCTACCTCGCCATCGCCTCCATTTTCGTCGCGCAGGCAGCAGGCCAGCACCTCGGGCTGCGCGAGCAGATAGCTATGCTCCTCGTTCTCATGCTCACCAGCAAAGGCGTAGCCGGTGTCCCCCGCGCGGTGCTCGTCGTCCTGCTCGCCACCGCGAGCACCTTCCACCTGCCCGAAGGTCCCATCTTCCTCGTTCTCGGCATCGATGCGCTGATGGACATGGGCCGAACCGTCATCAACGTCACCGGCAACTGCCTCGCCGCCGCTGTCATCGCGCAGTGGGAAGGCGCGTTCCAGACCGAGCCTCCCGCCCCCGAAACCCTCGAACTGAGTTAAAGCGGACGCCTCCAAGCCACCTCCCAGGTGTTCGTCGACCTCGAGTGGCTCTGGACTGAACTGGACGATTCTCAGTAGTTTGCGTTCGGCGACGTCTCTCCCTGTTCATCCGCCGCTCTGTTCAGTTCATCGCAGCGGGTGGCGACGCACGTCCCGATTGCTACACTAGGTAGCGAGGGAAAGCCAAACCCGCACGGGGTCGCCAAGGGTCGCGGCGTGGGCTCGCGTGGCAGAAGGGAGAGCATGAGCACTCGTCTTGGCACTATCCAGTCACCCGCCGACATCAAGCAGCTCTCCATCCCCGAGCTCGAAGCCCTCGCGCAGGAGATCCGCGAGCGCCTCATCGTTTCGCTCTCGAAAACCGGCGGCCATCTCGGCCCCAACCTCGGCGTCGTCGAGCTCACCCTCGCAATGCACTATGTTTTTTCAACGCCCGTAGACAAGTTCGTCTTCGACGTCAGTCACCAGGCCTATGTGCACAAACTGCTCACCGGACGCGAGCCCCGCTTCGACACCATCCGGCAAGCCGGCGGCCTTAACGGCTTCATGCTCCGGACCGAAAGCGAGCACGACAGCTACGGCGCGGGCCACGCCGGCACCGCCTTGTCGGCTGCCCTCGGTATGGCGGTCGCCCGCGACCTCGCCGGCGGCCAAGAGCACGTCGTTGCGCTTGCCGGCGACGCCGCCTTCACCAACGGCATCTCCTTCGAGGCATTGAACAACATTGCCGACCAGACAAAGCGCCTTATCGTTGTGCTCAATGACAATGAGTGGTCCATCGACCGCAACGTCGGCGCCATCGCCAAATACCTCCATAAAATCGTCACCAACCAGCACGTTACCTCGCTCCACGAAGGCGCCACCCGCCTGGTCGAGCGCATCGGCGGCCGCACCGCCCGCAAAGCCGTGCGCCGCGCCGAGGAAGCAGCCAAGGGCGTGCTTTTTCCCTCGAGCTTCTTCGAAGAGTTCGGCCTCACCTATTACGGCCCGCTCGACGGCCACAACATTGGCCTGCTGATTGAGACTTTCGAATTTCTCAAGCAGCAGGACAAGCCTGTGCTGCTCCACGCCATCACCCAAAAAGGCAGAGGCTTCCAGCCCGCCCTCGACGGCCAGAAAAAGTTCCACGGCCTGGGCCCATACGACCCTGAAACCGGTCACACCCATCCCGGAGCCCAGCCCACCTAATCAGAGATTTTCGCGAACACGCTGGTCAAGCTCGCGGACGAAGACGACAAGGTCGTCGCCATTACCGCGGCCATGCCCAACGGTACCGCGCTCGACTTCTTCCGCCCGCACCACCCCACGCGCTACTTTGACGTCGGCATCGCGGAGGAACACGCCGTCATCTTCGCCGCCGGCATGGCCACGCGCGGCTATAAGCCGTTCTGCGCCATCTACTCCACTTTCCTGCAGCGCGCCTTCGACCCCATCGTCCACGACGTCTGCCTGCAGAATCTTCCGGTCGTTTTCTGCATGGACCGCGGTAGCTTAAGCGGCGACGACGGGGCCACCCACCACGGCCTGTTCGACATCAGCTATCTGCGCCCAATTCCCAACATCGTCCACATGGTTCCGTCCGACGAGGACGAGCTCGCCGACATGCTGCTCACCGCCAAGCTCCACCCCGGCCCCAGCGCTATCCGCTACCCGCGCGGCTCCGGCCCCGGCGTCGACCTCAAGCCGCACCCCCGGCCGCTGCCAATCGGCAAAGCCAGGCTGGTGCGCCAGGGCGACGAGGTCGCCATCCTGGGCCTCGGCGCCCTGCTGCCCATGGCGGGGCAGCTTGCCGACCAACTCAGCGCCCGCGGCTACTCGGCCGCGGTCATCAACCCTCGCTTCGTCAAGCCGCTCGACCGCGACATGCTCCTGCACTACGCCCAATCTGTAGCCGCCATCGTTACGTTTGAGGACCACGTGCTCGCCGGCGGCTTCGGCAGCGCTGTCATGGAAACCCTTGAGCAAGCCGGCCTGCACACCCCGGTCGTCCGCATCGGCTGGCCCGACCGGTTCATCGAGCACGGCAAAGTCGACGAGCTCCGCGCCCGCTACGGCATTACCGCCGAAGCCGCTCTCCAGCGCCTGGAGCCCATCCTGCGCTCGCTCCCCAGGCGCGGCCCCAAGGCAGTCGCCGCCCGTTAGGTGACCGGCAAGCCTTTGTACTGAGTTCGCACGTTGAACCTTCACACCTTTCAGCAGAGTTGCCTAGAGTTCCGGCATGAACGTGTAAGGGTTCCCTTTCCCCTCGGCCAGCAGGCGCAGCGTACGGAGAAACGCCTCCCCGGCATGGGACAGAGCGCCCCCCCGGCGCCGCACGATCCACAACCGCCGCTTCCAGTCCAGTTCCCGAACAGGCACACGCACCAGGTTGCCGCGAGCGACCTCCTCGAGCATGGCGAGGCCGGGCAAAATAGCCACTCCGGCGCCGAGGGCGACAAACTGTTTGATCGCCTCCAGGCTCGGCAGCTGCACCCCCATGTGCAAGGGTGTCTTGAGCCGTGAGAACAGCTCGGTAATCTCGCGCCGCAGAGGCGAGGCGACCGCGTGGCCGATGAAGTTGAGCGCTCCCAGCTCGCGGACCGAAACCAGCGGAGCACCGGCGAGCGGGTGGAGGGGATCGACTACCAGCGAAACGTCGTCCTCATAGACCGCGATGGCCGACAGCCCCTCCTGCTCGGGAAGAAAGGTCAGAACCCCGAGCTCAACGGAGCGCTCCAGCACCTGGTCGGCGATGCGGCTCGCAAGCGAGCGCTGCACGACGATGCCGATTTGCGGACAGCTTTGCCGGTAGGCCGCCAGCACCGGCAGCAGCAGGTGCGACGTATACTCATTCGCTGCCAGCAGCAGGCGCCCGCGCTCCAGCGAGCGCAACTCCCCGACGGCGCTGGCTGCCTCTGTGCGCAGGCGCAGCAGGCGCTCAGCATAGCTGCGCAGAACCTCTCCGGCGGCGGTGAGGGTTCCATCGCGGCTGCCCCGCTCGAAGAGCCGCTCGCCGAGTTCCTCCTCCAGCTTGCGAATGGCCTGGCTTACAGCAGGCTGGGTGCGGTGCAGCCGGACAGCCGCGCGGGAAAAGCCCCGCTCCTCCACAATGGCCAGAAAGGTTTCGAGTTGCGCTAGCTCCATAAGTTTTACCTTCCTGCTACAGTCAGCTCTGCAACCATCATTAGCCAGGCTTATCTTACATCTCATATTTTAGAATTGGATTTATATTCAGAGAAGTGTAAGACTACTGCCAGCGGAAAATTGCGCAGGCGGAGCATATGGCGGCAGCAGGAGAGACGGTCCTTTTTTTCGACACAACGCTGCGGGACGGCGAGCAGTCGCCGGGGTGCAGCATGACGGAGCCCGAGAAGCTGCGGATGGCGCACGCCCTGGAAGATTTAGGGGTGGACATCCTGGAGGCCGGCTTCGCAATTTCGTCGGAGGGAGACTTCCAGGCGATTCGCCGGGTGGCCCGGGAGATCCGCCGGCCGGTGATCGCCTCGCTGGCGCGGGCGCGGCGCGAGGATATCGAGCGGGCTGCCGCTTCGATCGATGGCGCCGAGCGAGCGCGCATTCACACGTTCCTGGCCAGCTCGGATATACACCTGGAGTTCAAGCTGAAGATGAGCCGGGAAAAGGCTCTGGCGCAGGTCGGGGAGATGGTCACGCTCGCCCGTTCCTATGTCGACGACGTGGAGTTTTCGGCCGAGGACGCGACGCGCACGGAGATCGACTACCTG
>CAXTSA010000278.1:0-4371 GCA_964246755.1 uncultured Acidobacteriaceae bacterium | reverse complement strand
CTTTGTATCACACCGCGTATACGACCGGAAACAGCGACGGACACAGATGGCTTCAGCGCTGGACTCCAAAGGCAAGCCCGCTCGCTTTCGTTGGAGCATTGCCCGGTAGTCGGCCCCAGAGGAAAGCCGTTCCCTCTGCGCAACCCCCACAGTTGCGCAGAAGGACGTCCATCTTGTGCGGAATGACACCCTTTACGCTTCACGCGCGGGAATCACACTTCTCGATCCAGGAAGGCCCTCGCCCGGGCAAGCCTACGCTTTCGCGCGCCGGGCGGCCGGCAAGGCAGCTGCGCGCGCGGAGCCGGCGCGCCGCTCCTGCCAGGCTACGAGCATAGGGGCGGCGACCGCGATCGACGAGTACGTCCCGATCAGAATGCCGACTACCAGGGCAAACGCGAAGTTGTGAAGCACCTCGCCGCCGAACAGGAAAATCGAAAGCACGGCCAAAAACGTGAGCCCCGAGGTCAGCACGGTCCGGCTCAGCGTCTGGTTGATGGAGCGGTTCACAACCTCGGCTAGGGGCTCGCGCCGGGCCTGGCGCAGGTTCTCGCGGATGCGGTCGAACACAACGATCGTGTCATTCATCGAGTAGCCGATCAGCGTCAGGATAGCCGCGATGACGGTCAGCGATATCTCCTTGTCGAAAAGCGAGAACGCCCCCACCGTGATTAAGGTGTCGTGGAAGACCGCGACGACCGCGGCCACGCCGTAGATCAGCTCGAAGCGGAACCACAGGTACACCAGCATGCCGACCAGCGAGTAAACCGTCGCCAGCAGCGCCTGCTTGCGCAGCTGCGCACCCACCTGCGGGCCCACGATCTCGACGCTGCGCACGGTCGCGGGGTTCTGAGGATAATGCCGCTGCAGCGTCGCCACAATGGTAGCCCGGCCCTGGTCGAGCGCCGACTCGCGCGTGTCCCCCTGGGCCAGCGTCATCAGCACCTCGTGGCTTGCCGCGGGGCCGTAGCTCTGGGCGTGCGCCTGCAAGCCGGCGGCGTCGACCGCTGCACGGACTCGCCCCAGGTCCGGGGTCTGCGCGAACTGCATGCGCACCACCGTGCCGCCACGGAAGTCCACATCGAGCGGTAGATGATGCCAGAAAAACAGCGACAGCAAGCCTGCAATGCTGAAAACAAGGGAGAAGGAGAGGAAATACCACTTCTTCCCCAGCCAGTCGATCTTTGGGTTTTGAAACAGTTCCACGGAAAATCCTGCTTGTCGAGAGGGGGTGTGCTGCTTTAGCTGCGGGCCTGCGCGGTCTTGATAATCAACTGCTCCACCACAAAGGAAACAGCCGAAAGCGCCATGCCGGCGGCAAATACCAGGACGCCGCGGCCCATGACCGGTTGCATGCCCATTACTTTTTCACTACTCATATTGAGATTGCCTGTCCCCGCGCTCGGCGGTTCACGTTGGCGTCGAAGATCGTCCGCGACACGAAAACCGCGGTGAAGATGTTCGCAAAAAGGCCAAAGGTAAGCGTTATGGCAAAGCCCTTCACAGGGCCTGAGCCGAAGATGAACAGAATGGCAGCCGACACAATCGTCGTAACATGTGTATCGACAATTGTGGTCCAGGCATGAGCGAAGCCCTGGTCGACCGACGCCGCGGCGCTCTTGCCCGCGCGCATCTCCTCGCGAATTCGCTCAAAGATCAGCACATTCGAGTCCACACCCATTCCGATGGTCAGGATCACGCCCGCGATTCCGGGAAGCGTAAGAACCGCATGCGTAAAACCCATAAATCCGAGCAGGATGACGAGGTTCAGGATCAGAGCGAGGTCCGCATTGATGCCCGCGCCTCGGTAGTAGACCAGCATGAAGCCCATGACGGCGATCATCCCGACCACGGACGCCAGCACGCCCTGGCGGATCGAGTCCGCGCCCAGCGACGGGCCGACCGAGCTCTCCTGCAGGTAGTGGATCGAGGCCGGCAGCGCCCCGGTCCGCAGCAGCATCGACAGGTCGCGCGCCGCCTGATCGGTCATGGAGCCGCCGGAGATCGTGCCGGTGTCGCGGATCTGGTCGTGGATATTCGCGACCTCGCGAATCCGGTTGTCGAGCACGACCGCCAGGCCCTTGCCCTTGTTCGCCTGCGTAAACTCTGCGAAGTGGTTGCCGGCCGCGGTGGTCAGGTAAAACGTCACCTGCGGCTCGCTGGTGTTCTGATTGGTACCGGCCTGTGCATCACGGATGTCCGTGCCGGCGACCTCGGCGGTTTTCTTTAGCAGATACACCTGGTCGGGAGAGCCCGGACTGGTGGACCCAGGCAGCGCATGCACCATCTCCTGGTCGAACGGAACTGTGCCGCCCAGCGAGTTGCGCGCCTCCGCCTCGCTTGCGAACGGCCCGCCGTCGACCAGGTGAATTTCAAGCCGCGCGGTGGACTGGATCACATCCTTTACCCGGCCCGGGTCGTCGATGCCTGGCAGCTCGACCAGAATCTGGTCCGAGCCGACGTTATATGGGGCGATGATCGGCTCGGAAACACCAAGCTGATTCACCCTTTGACTGATCACGTCCTGTGCCTGCTGCAGTGTATTGGCTTTGAGCTCGGAGACTGCACTCTGCTTCATGGAAGCCGTCAGCACACTGCCGTTCTCGCTGAACTCGTACTGTGCGCCGTACTTATTGCCAAGTACTGTGCGCGCGTCGCCCATCTTGGCCGCGGCGACACCCGCGAACTGGAAGTTGGCGGGCTGCGCCGGATTCGGCTTGCTCCCGGTCGCGTCGATCCCGGCCGAAGCGAGGTCGGTTTGCATGCGGACGAGGTCGGAATCGGTCGCCGCGCCCACGGCTTCATCGACCATCACCTGCAGGATCAGGTGGGTGCCGCCGCGCAGGTCCAGCCCCAAGTGGATGCGGTTCAGCAACGACTGTTTGAGCGCCGACGGAGTGACCCCGCGAGGGATGCCGAAGATGCCGAAGACAAAGACAAGCAGCGTAGCAAGGATGAGCAGAAGGCGAGTTCGGGGTCTATTTCGCATCGGTTTCAGTCACAGCAGCGAACGGCGGCTACTTCTTCTCCTCTTCTGTCGTCACGGAGCCGATGGCGTTCCGCGCGATTTCGAGCTTGACCCCGTCGGGCGCGACGCGGATGTGCAGCGAGTCCTCCCTGAGGGCCAGAACCGTGCCGCGAATGCCCCCGGTGGTCGTGATGCGGTCGCCTGGCTTCAGGTTCGAGAGCATCTGCTGCCACTGCTGCTGCTTCTTCTGGTTCGGCCGCATCAGCAGGAAGTAAAAAACGACCGGGATCAGCACCAGGGGGAGAATCGAGCTGAGCCCCTGGGGCAGGGCGAAAGCAGCAGCGGCGAGCGTATCGGGGAGAACGGAGGTCAAAGCGCGTTCCTTCTAAATTCCCTTTCCGCCGACCAGAAACATCGGCGCAAGGAGGAGATGCAACACGAACCGTGCGAACAACATCTGAGCGCGCAAGCTAAAAACAGGCACTCCGAGGCTCAAAAAGCCGCGGACACCCAGACATCGAGCATCGCCGAACATAAAGGTGGTGTCAAGGTCCATGTCGTCTGAACGCTGTCAGGGAAGCTTTGCGAACTCGTGAAAAGTGCGCTTGGCGCGAGATGATTGCCGTTCGCTCGTCAGTTCCAGCCGTACTCTCCCGCATAATTCCGAAATAGAACACAAGGTTTACGAGTGGGATCGGTCTGCGCCAGGTTCGCACCAGGCGAACAGATTGCGCAAACGGAGGATTCGGAGGAATCCCTGTAGTGTGGAATAAATATGCATGTACATTCTCTACGAAAACGTAGTAAATACCTTGCAGCTTCTAACGAGGTTCTTTACTTTTCACACGTGAGGGCTTGTGCGCTCACTGTCCAGTCTTCACTCCATCTACACGCTGTTCCCCTCATCCGTGTCACTTCGCAATCGAGGTATTTATGCCTTTATTTCTCGTGCCATCCGGAAGATGTCTTCTCCCCGAAGCAGCTTCTCTTATCATCCTACTAGCTGGAGCTACGACCGCTCACGCTCAAAGTACCTTCCCTGACAATCAATACATTTCGTTTTCCCCAACAACCCTCATTAGCACCGAACCCTTCACCATGGTGGAGGACTCACCAAATGTTCCGAATGGCACAACCGTTTCAGTCGTTCTTGAGACGCTCGCTGGATTTGTACCGAGCGAAAACAACACGTCTGGCACTTGTGTCGTGACACAGGCAAACAACGCCGCGAGCTGTCAACTGGGTCGCGTAACCCCTGGCAAGTACCGCCTCTTTGTTACTTCCTCTAGTGGCAGCTCTTCTTACCTGAACGCACAGCTGGATTTTTCCGTTGCCGGTCCAGGTGTAAACACGGTTTCCGCACTCCAGGGGCAGTGCGCCTTTCTTATAGCAGATCCATCCGGCGG
>CAXTSA010000277.1:0-4376 GCA_964246755.1 uncultured Acidobacteriaceae bacterium | reverse complement strand
GTATGGCGGGGTGGGAACAGCCCTGGCTCGACAACTTTCCGGGCGCGGCGACCGGCTGCTTCTCGCCGGGCGCGATGAGGCGCGATTGAGCGCGCTCGCGGCCGAGCTCGGCGCCGAGCATGCGCCGGCCGAGGCCACCGACAGCGGATCGATCGAAGCCGCGATCGCCTCCGGCGCAAAGCAGTTCGGCGAGCTGCACGGGGTCGCGAACTGCTTCGGGTCGCTGCTGCTCAAGCCCGGGCACGTGACCAGCGATGCAGAGTTTGAATCGGTGCTCGCCGTCAACCTGAAAAGCGCGTTCAGCACCATGCGCGGCGCGGCGAAATCCATTCCCGGGGCGGGCAGCGTGGTGCTGGTCTCAAGCGCGGCGGCGCGCATCGGGCTGGTTAACCACGAGGCCATCGCCGCAGCCAAGGCCGGGGTACAAGGCCTTGCGCTTTCAGCCGCCGCGACCTACGCCAAACGCGGGCTGCGCTTCAACTGCGTCGCGCCCGGGCTAACCGACACGCCGCTGACCGCGCGCATCGTAGGCTCAGAAGCCGCGGCCAAGGCCTCGCTCAACATGCATGCGCTGGGCCGCTTCGGAAAGGCCGAAGATGTGGCGGCGGCAATCGCGTTTCTGCTCGACCCGGCGCAAAGCTGGATCACTGGGCAGGTGCTGGGGGTCGATGGCGGGCTGGGTTCGGTGTGGAGCCGGGGAAACGGCTAGGACTAGAGCATTTTCACAGTAGGTGTAAAGGTAAGGCGCTGCACTCTGCGCAGCTTTTCCGTCAAGAAAAGCTGCATTTCGTAGATACCGGGTGCCTCACAGTCACTGTGAAAATGCATTAATAACGAAGGTTGCTTCTCAGGGCGGTACGAGCTCAGGCGGAGATACACTCGTCGAAAGCGAGGCATTCATGTCTACAACTCAGGTTTCGGTCGAGCAATACCTGCACTGCAGCGAGTACGAGCCGGATGCGGATTACGTCGACGGCGAAATCGAGGAAAGGCCAATAGGCGAAGACGACCACTCCGCCTGGCAGGCGGCGATCCAGAAATGGTTCTGGAAACATGAGGATCAATGGAATATCCGTGTACGCCCTGAGCTGCGCGTACAGACCGGCGCAACACGATTCCGTATCCCGGACGTCGCGATTCTGGATGCTGCTCTGCCACGAGAACCCATTGCAACTTATGCCCCCATTGCTGTTTTCGAAGTATTGAGCCCCGAAGACCGGATCAAGAGAATGATGCGCAAGCTCGGCGATTACCAGCAGATGGGCATCCCTGCTATCTGGGTCATCGACCCGGAATCGGGCCTGTGCTCGCGATTTGAGGATGACCAGTTGGTGCGCCGCGACGACTTTTCTCTACCCGAGCGAGACATGCGCTTCGCGATGGCAGAGATCGCCAGGCTGGTCCGTTAAAGGCCGCCGTACCATTCGGCGGCCTTATATTGCTTCCGGCAGCAAGCTCCATGCTTGAGAGGATCAGCTTTTCGTTTTCGCCTTGCCGGTACCATTCTTTTCACCTTCCCCATGCGAGTCCGGCACCGGCTCGGCGCTTTTCTGCCAGGCGGCATAGATCATGTCGCGCAGCATGCCGGCACCGGCCGCCAGGCGCTGCTCGGCGAACTGCTTGCCTGCCGGCGTGCCCGCCCCGGCGAAGCCTCCCGCTTTCTCAAGCGCGTAGGTCTGCTCAGTAAGCGAGGCGGAGTGGCGTAGATAGGCGAGGTAGTTCGTCCATTCATCGCCGATCGGCCGCACCGGCGCGACCAGCGGCTTAACCTCGGCGGCCTTGACGTTTGCGGCTACAAACACGGTCTCAAACTGCGAGTGGATGTGGTGCTCTGTGGTGTAGCCGTTCGGGTTCGCGGGCTCGACCCAGCCGTTATAGTCGCGGCTCACATGCAGCGGCTGCGAGCCGTCGCCGACATAGTGGCCCAGCCAGCCGGCGTAGAACAACACCGCCGCCTCCTCGGGCTTCGTGTCCTCGTGCTTCGCCAGTGCCTCGCGATAATCGCGGAAGCCGGCCTTCAACCGCTGCCAGACCTCCTCGGTCTGCCAGGGCTGCATCCCGACCTTCTCCGGCGTTTCGAGCGCCGCCTGGTCAGGGTGCGCTGCGCGATACTGGCTGAGCGCTTCGATGAAATCGTAGCGCTTGCGCGGCAGCGGCCCGACCACGTCCGCGTACTCGAGGTCGATGAAGTGGTCAGGCGCCTGGGTCGCGCTCAGCTCTCCCTCGGCAGGCGAGCGCCAACGGTCCGGCTCGGGACCCAGATACTCGATTTCGTCGATCGCTGCCGGGGTGGTCAGGAAGGCGGGCGCATCGGCCGGCAGGGCCTGGGCTGCGAGCCGGTTAATAATCCGGTGCCCGTCGGAACCCCATCCGAAACAGGCCGGGACAGCGCAGGTTGGCAGCAAAGCAAGGGTCGCGACAGTGCGGAGGAGTCTGTTTTTCATTGGGCGCAGCCAGTATAGCGGCTCGCCCGTTGCGTCCCGATGAACTTTGTGCGGCTTCCAAACGTCCAATCGAGCGATGCGCCCCAACGTGATCCTCCTCGCCGGCCTGCTGCTTCCCTCTCCGAGCCTGCTCGCCCAAACCGCTGCCGCGGCAACTCCTCAAGCGCCCGCGGCAGCTACCCAATCATCGCAGACAAGCCCCAAGACCACGCTCTCCGTCGACGCACGGCTGGTCACGCTGCCGGTCGTGGTGCGCGACAAGAAGGACAAGATCGTAACCGGGCTGACGAAGGACGACTTCGTGCTTACCGAGGATGGGCGTCCGGAGACGATCCGGTACTTCAACCTCGACACCAATCTGCCGCTCACTCTTGCACTCGCGGTCGATACAAGCGGCAGCATGCGCGACGCGCTCGACACGGAACGCACCGCCAGCCAGGGTTTTCTCGACGGGATGATCACCAGGGCGGACGACAAGGGTGCGGTCCTGCACTTTGACCACGAGGTCGAGCTGCTCGAAGACCTGACGAGCTCAAAGCCGAAGCTGAACGAGGCGCTCAACCAGCTCGGGCCGACCCCTGCCGATACCGCGAGTGACAGCGGGAGCCGGCACCGGGGCGGTACCCAGCTTTACGACGCGATCTATCTCGCGAGCGACGAGATTTTGGCCAGGCAGACGGGGCGCAAAGCGGTCGTGGTGCTGAGCGACGGAGAGGACCGCGGCAGCAAGGAGAGCTTGCAATCCTCGGTTGAAGCCGCGCAGAAAGCCGAGGCCGAGGTGTACACGATCTACTTTAAGGGTGAGGAAAGCAACCCCGGCAGTATCTTCAACCCGGGCCAGGGCGGCGGTGGGCGGCGCGGCGGCATGGGTTATCCGGGTGGTGGCGGATACCCCGGGGGTGGCGGTATGGGCTACCCCGGCGGGGGACGGCGCGGCGGCCAGCAGCCGACCGGCGAGCCCCGGGTCGATGGCAAAAAGATCATGCAGCAGATTGCGGGCGAAACGGGCGGCCGGTTCTTTGAGGCCAAAAAGAAGGAGAACTTCGACGCGATCTACAAGGAGATTGCCGACGAGTTGCGCCAGCAATACATGCTTGGCTACACGCCTGACGCAGCGAGCCAGGGGGACGGATTCCATCGCATCGCGCTCGCGACTAAAAAGAAGGATCTGTTTACGCAGACACGCGCGGGCTATTACGGCAGCGGTTCGGCAAGCTCCGCCTCAAAGGGCAATTAGCGTTCTTTCGCATGAATGGGTCCGCGCACCAGCCCGGCGTACGCCAGCGCACCCGCCAGCGTGACGCCTGAGCACAACAGCAGTGCCAGCCGGAACGAGTGCGTCCGGTCGAGCAGTGCGCCCGTGCTCCACGGCGCGACGGACGCCACCAGGAACGAGCCGAAGTTCTGGATCGAGGCGACGGTGGCGACCCGGCCCTGAGGTGCGGCGAACTGCGCCACGCCCCACGCCGCCGTGCCCGCGACGTGCACACAGAACAGGGCCGCGCCAATCAGCAGCACCGCAGCGATCGTCGAGCCTGCGTCCGCGACAAAGAAGGTGAAGCCCGCGGACAGGACCATGCCTGCCAGGATCAGCCATCGCCGGCACCGCAGCGGGTCTTTGCCGGCGCGAACGAGGGCATCGGCCACGAGACCGCTGCCAAACTTTCCGCACGCTCCCATCAGATACGGCAGCGCCGCCAGCAGGCCGGTGTGCGCGACCGAGACACCCCGCGCGACCTCCAGGTAGCCCGGCAGCCATGCCATGTACAGCCAGGCCGTGTAATTGATGCCGGAAAAGCCCAGCAGCATGCCCCACATCACCGGGCTGTGTAACAGCTCCAACCATCCAGCGGCCGATGGGGTGGCGAGCGAGCGGGACCCTCCCACGCTCGGGTCGCGAGACTCCGGGTCGCGAGACTCCGGGTCGCGATA
>CAXTSA010000276.1:0-4388 GCA_964246755.1 uncultured Acidobacteriaceae bacterium | reverse complement strand
CCCGCAGGCAAGTGCGGTCGCCGGGAGCCCCCCTTCGCCTGTTTCGCTCCAGCTTGTCGCCTCGAACCCGACCCAGTCGGTCGGCAACACTTTCCAGGAGCAGGTCACGCTGTCGGGCGGCGCCGACGTGTACTCGGTCCCACTGCAACTCCAGTACGACCATACCAAGCTGCAACTTGTGAACGTGGATGTAGGCGACCTGCTCGGGCGGGACGGGCAGGCGGTGGCGCTGGTGCACCGCGATGACGGCGCCGGCAATGTCGCTATCTCCACTTCGCGCCCGCCCGGCGTAGCCGGAATCACGGGCGCCGGCACGTTGTGCACGCTCACCTTCCAGGCCAAGGCGGTCGGCGATGCTTCGATCGCCATTACCCGGCCGGTGGTGCGCGACAGCAAGCAGCAGCCGATGCAGGCCACGGGATCGCAGGGAGTTGTGCACATCAAGTGAGGCGTTTTCGGCAATTTCCCTTTGCGCCTGCTTCACGCAGCGAGGCCGGTACCGGCCTCTCGCATCAGGAGGCGGGAGTCACTCTGGTCGAGCTGATCGTCACCGTGGCGATTCTTTCGATCCTGGCCTCGGCGGCCGTGCCCATCGCTCGATTCGAGAAGAAGCGGGAGAAAGAGCGCGAGCTCCGCTACGACCTTTGGACCATGCGCTCGGCAATCGACCACTACAAGGATGCCGCCGATCGCGGAGCCTTCCAGATCAAGGTGGACAGCCAGGGCTACCCGCCCGACCTCAACACGCTGGTGGAAGGGGTGGACGTGCAGGGCAAGAAGGTGAAGTTTCTGCGGCACATCCCCATCGACCCGATGACTAATAAGGATGAGTGGGGCGAGCGCTCCATGCAGGACGACCAGGACTCCACCTCCTTCGGCGGCCAGAACCTGTTCGACGTCTACACCAAGTCCGAGGGCACGGCGCTCGACGGAACCAAGTACTCCACGTGGTAAACGGCATGGCTAGGCACACGCACAACCCGAGAATCGGCGAACGCGGCTCTACGCCCCGCGAGAGCGGCTTCACGCTGGTGGAGTTGATGATCGTGATGCTGATCATCGGCGTACTGGCCGCGATCGCCATCCCCAGCTTCACGGCCTCGCTCAAGAATGCGCGCGAGGCGGTGCTCAAGGAGGATTTGCAGGTGATGCGCCAGGCCATCGACTCCTACACCATGGACAAGGAAAAGGCGCCGCAGTCGCTCGATGAGCTGGTGCAGTCGGGTTACCTCAAGGACATTCCGAAAGATCCGGTAACGCAGAGCAACTCCACCTGGGTTACGGATACCGACGACACGCTGGAAAGCGTCGACCAGACCTCGGGCGGCATCGCAAACGTGCATTCCGGGTCGGGGCAGACCGGGACGGATGGACGCGCGTACGGGGAGTGGTAGAGAATTCAGAACGAAAAGCTGATCCCGCCGGTGATGCATCGCTGAGCCTGTGCGAAGTACACGGTAGTGCCGTCCTGGGAGAGAAACGGGCGGTAGCCTTGCGCCAGCAGGTTGCGGACGTCGAGGATTGCCTCCAGCTTGCCTGTTCCAACGTGCTCGAACCGCAGCGGCTGCCGCACTGAGACTCCGAGATACGCGTCCGGGGTGCTGTCGTCGAACGGCGTGACGGAGGTCAAGGTGCCGGCGGGCTGCCAGCGATAGCTGCCGCGGATCAGAGTGTTGCTTGCGGGCACACGCATACCGCCCGCGATCGACACCATGGATGCAGCCTGCGCGGCAAAGGCGGGCAGGCCGCGTGCGGTCTCGGCCGCCGGCTGACCTAGAAAAATTGCGTCTCCCATGGCATAGCGCAACGAAAGCCAGGTGTCGGGGCTGAGCTGGTCGCGCAGCAGAGCCATAACCCCGCCATGGCTGTAGCCCTGCCCGGAAACGGCGATCGTGCCGGTGCCCGGGTCGTAGAGGACGTCGCCGCTGTCCACGGCTGCTTCATCGCCGGAGACCGCTCCCTCGACCACCGGGTGCGGGAGGGTGTCATGGAACACGGCGAGCTCGCCGGTTACGTCGCCGGCCCAGCTTCGTACTTTCCGGCTGATCCGGAGCTCCTGGTGCAGACCTTCTTCCAGGCGCAACTGCCCGCCCTGCCGCACCAGGGCCGGGGTGTCCTCGGCAGCTTCGCTTTCGAGCGCCGCTGCTTCCGTCATGGTCGGTGCGCTGGCCACCCGGTATTCCACAAAGGTGGAACCGGCATGAACGGCAACGGCGGCAAAGGGATGGCTGCCGAGGACGGGCGCGGTCGTGCCGAAACGGGCCGCTTCCAGCTCCGTGCCTGCGCTCACCTGTGCCAGGTCGCCTAGGCGGAGGGTGCTGGCCGAACGCACACGCATGGTCAGCAGACCGTCCTGAGCGCCCGAGCCGGTCCCGCCGCGAATGGCGGGCCGATCGGCAAACGTCGCGACGGTGGTCATGGAGCGGTCGGGCGAGAGCTGCCGGCGGTACTCGGCTGAGGTGGACAAGCGCCCCAGGCTTCCGGGCTCGCTTGCCGTTTCGCCCTCGAGCAGAACAGCCTGTGCCTCGCCTGTGCCGGTGCTCCAGAGGAACCGCTGCGCTATCCCACCCTCGCCAAACCGGGCAAAGCCGGTGTGGACTGCAGTGCGGCGCGAGGATTCCGCCTGGGCTGCCTCTCCGCGCGCGTTGGTCCCCGGCTGCCTAGCGGCCGCGCCAGCATCGAGCATGCGTAGAAGGGGGCGGTTGGTGGGCAGCCGGAGCGTCCAACTCCAGTCGTCTTGGGCGCTGCTCGCGTCGCGGGGTTCGGCTGGCAGCCAGTCGAGCGCCTGATACAAGCTGCTCAGCGTGAGATTGACAACTGCTTTGGAACTGGCCAGGACGCGGAGGTTCGGGCGGACCGCGGGCAGGAACAGGGAACTGCTGGCTTTGACTTGGTACAGTCCGGCGCCGATGTGGGCCAGGGTGTAGCGGCCGCGATCGTCGGTGAAGGTCTGTGCGACGACGGAGTATTGGGCGTTCAGCAGCTCGACAAGAGCCCCGACCTGGGGCCGTCCCGCTCGATCGCGTACGTTGCCGGAGACCGCGGAGCGCAGCACCGCGCTAAAGATTCCGGGGCTGCTCTCGGATTCGGCTTCCGCCGAAGACACACGCCCATGCATGACCTGCGCTGAGGCTGTGGAAGAGGAGGCGAGGGTGCCCGCAACGAACGCGACGGCGAAGCCGACGAATCTGGAGGTTCTTAAAGTCACTCGGTGTGTCTGGAATCCGTTTCTTTGCGCTTGCTCCCAAAGAACTTGCCGGGCCTCGGCTCTGTGGCCGATCGCCCTTTTCCCGCCGCTGTGACCGAAGTGTACTTTAAAAAGAGAAAGCATGCCGGATTGGAAGCCGGCATGCTTTCCACATTTATTCCACCGTGAACGGCGCTGTCTGCGAGATGTCCTGCTTGGAGACGCCGTCGTTCACGCTGACCTTGATGCTGTACTTGCCAGCCGGCACCGAGGCCAGGGGGACGCTTTTCGCGAGCGTGATCTGATCAGAGCTTGCGCCCATGATGGAGGAGTTTTCATCGGTCGAGAAGATCGGCTTGCCGTCTGCCAGGTTGGTGATCGTGTAGTTGATCACGGCGCCATTCTTCTTGCTGTCCTGGTTGATGCCGAGGTTGTAGACCTGCATCCAGAAGTTGAGGTTCTGGTTCTGGTGGAAGATGGCCGGCTGCGCCCCGTTTGGCGTCACGGTGGGCAGCAGCTTGGTATTGCCGATGATGAAGTTGCCGGCGCCGATCTCCTTTGACGGCACCTTCTCCATCTTGGCCGCGAGAATCAGCGAGGAAGCCGACAAGCGGTCGTCGTCGTAGCGCGGCACCACCACACCCTGTGCCCAGGTGCCGATGTGGTCTGCGTTGTTGACGTCCTTGATCGCGATATCCACGCGGTAGCGGCCGGGGCGCAGCGGCAGCGCCTTCCAGTAGAGCTGCGAGTTGTCCATCAGCTTGGGCAGCAGCTCGCTCGGCTCCTCCACCTCGACCGTGTCCTCGAAGGTCTGCACGATCTTGTCGGTGATGGTTGAAACGCGGCCGATGATATGCACCTGGCCCTTCGAAACGCCGTCCTTGGTCACGAAGGTGATGTTCTTGTTGCGGATCTGCAGCGTGATCGGCATCAGGACCGTATCGTCGGTGACCTTGACATAGTCTGTGCGCACGTCGAGGGGAAGAATGGGCCGTTAAGCACCTTGTGGGTGGTCAGGAACTCTTCCAGCTTCAGGTCCTGGAACTTGATGACCGGCGGCGCCTGCAGCTTGGCGTAGCGCTCCAGGCGGTCGAACTGCTTGGATTGTTCCATGCTGCTCATGGGGCCGGTGCCCAGGTTTTCAAGCCCGCCCTTGAAGCGGTCCGCCTGTTTGGCCATACCCATCTGCTCGTACATGGTC
>CAXTSA010000275.1:0-4391 GCA_964246755.1 uncultured Acidobacteriaceae bacterium | reverse complement strand
GGATACCCGGATCACCATCGATCAGGAATTGACCCTGGTTGTAGAGCCATCCAAGCTCTACAACCGTCTGACCAGGCAGCGAGCGCTGAATGGTCAAGTCCGCCTGTTCCGAGTAGGGAGTTCGGCTATTCCCGTTCGTCAGAAACGAGGATTGAATGGTGTTGCCAAGATCGGTTCCCGGACCACTGGCCGCCCCAGCAGGAAGGTTGTAACTGCCGTTGGGAAATGGGTTATCCAGCGTGGTAGCAATCGTGCGTTCACTGTCAAAGCTGAAGTTTGCATTGGTGACGGTGCTGAAGCCTTCAGTACCCGCGCCGCCTGAAGTACCGGCCGGCTGGATATCCGCCGGAGCGAAAACAATGCCGAAGCCCGCGCGAACAGCCCACTGCTCGTTTGGGCTCCAGATCGCGCCGAAGCGCGGTCCGAAGTCGAGCTTATGCGAGTTGATCTGCTGGCGGCCATACTGCCCCGTTCCCGTGCCAACAAAGTGCATGGCGCCGGTCAGATTGCCGCAGGACGGGCAGAGCACTCCAGCGGCCGGAGTTACGGAAGGAATCGGCCCAGGGTCGCTCGGATTCCAGTAGGAAAGCTGGTTGTGCCGCTCGGTACGAGGCTGATCCATATCCCAGCGGAGGCCGTAGTTCAGTGTGAAATGACTCGTGACCTTCCACGCATCCTGCGCGTACAGAGCATAGTAATTGCCCGAGGTGGCAAAGGTAGGATCGTTGGTTTGATAGCCGGAGTCGGGCAAGCCCAGCAGCAAGCTGGCGAATGGGTTTCCTCCGCCCAGCGCACTGTTGTTAACCTGCTCCTGCGTAAAGGCTTGCGAGATGTTGAACTGCCCGGTCGGGACGCCGTACTGGAAGAAGTTCAGGAAGAGTTTGCGGTACTCCCCGCCGTACTTGATCGAGTGAGCCCCGATAATCTTTGTGAAGCTGCCCAGCACATCATGGACCGAAGGGTTCTGAAGCAGCGCTACGTAGCCGCCAGGGCCGATATTGCTGTAACCGTTGCTGTTGCTGATGTCGGGAAACTGCCCATAGTTCGCGATGGAAGCCAGGCTGCCGGGCAGCCCTGCCTGCGTAATGTCAAACCGGCCGCCAAAAGGTGTGCGGTTGAAAGTTGACCGGCTGAAACCGTAGCGAACATCCAGAACCAGCGTTGGACTCAGCGTAAAGGTGTTGTCATAGGCAAAGCTGTGGGCGGTAGAGTTGGCTGGACCGTTGTAGCCGAGCGAGGCGACGCCGTTGTTCTGCGGGAAATCCTCAAATGGAACGCCGGTATCGTTGTATTGCGAGTAGCGCACAAAGCTCTTCCACGTTTCCGACCAGTTCTGGTCAACGCGCACGTCAAACTGGTAATTGTTATCGGTTGGCGCTCCCGTGACGACATAGTTATTGAAGAGTGAGTTTGTATTGACGTTGGGCAGCGGCTGATAACTCAGGATTTTCGCGCCTGTGGGGCTGATCTGCGATGCCGGAATCTGGTTATTCGGGTAGGGTGTACGGTTATAGACCGTTGCTCCCGTTTTTGGATCGATTGCTGCCGTTGTTGTATGTGGATCGTAAATCTGGATTCCCTGGGCCAGTAGCGCGCTGAAGTCGCCGTTGCGCTCCGCCTGGGTCGCCACGCTGTCCACTTCCGTCTGGCTGTTTGTAAAGCGGGAGATCTGTGCGCCGACAAAGAAAAAGGTCTTGTTGCGGTAAAGAGGTCCGCCCAAAGTACCGCCGGCCTGGTTACGCGAAAGCGCAGGCTTGGTGGTGGCGAAGTAATCTGTCGCGTCGAGGATGGAATTGCGGTTGAACTCAAAAAGGTCGCCGTGAAGCTGGTTGGTGCCAGTGCGGGTCGCGAGATTGATGAGGCCGCCCGAAAAGCGCCCATACTCCGGCGTCTCCACACTGGTCTGCACATTGAATTCATCGACTGAGTCGACCACGGGGGTGTAAGCGCTGGAGCTGTTGCCTACGTTGTTCTCCGGCAGCACGTTGGTGATGCCGTCCAGTTGCTGCTCGTTATTGGAGTTGCGGGAGCCGGCGAACGACGGCGTAGCTGCGCCGTAGTTACTAGCAGTCGTGTTCACGCCCGGCACCAGCTCGGCCAACGCGAAGGGGTTGCGTCCGTTCAGCGGGAGCTCGAGAATACGCTTGCCGGTGATGACCTGGCCGGTCGTCGCATTGTCGGTCTGCAAGGCTGGAGTGGCAGCCTGCACGGTCACTGTTGTGTTCTCGCTGCCAATCTTGAGCGAGAAATCGGCTGGATGGGTCAGAGCCACATCCACTGTGACGTCGTCCTGCTCTGCAGGCGAGAAACCGGACGCAACCACCTTGACCTGGTACTGACCAGGATTCAGAAAGCCTTGCGAATACCGTCCGCCGGCATCGGTCTTTAATGTCTGGCTGACATTCGTCGCTGTGTTGGTGATGGTAACCGTGGCGTTCGGAACCGTAGCGCCACTCGCGTCCGTTACTGTGCCGGCGATGGAGCCGGTCGGTGTTTGTGCAAAAACGCCCGCTGCGCCGCCGGCCAGCAGGCCGCCGGTCAGGAGCAGGGAGCGGAAGAAGTTCTGTCGTATGTACATTAAGGCCTCACAAGCTGAAAACTTCGATTTCCGGGTTGCCGCCGCTTTACTCTTGCGTCGACATGGTAGCGTTCCCATATGGTCACGTTAACTTCATACAATCCGGGGTGAATTATGGTTGCCTGCTCTACGGATTGTCAACTGGGCATTTCACCGATCCCTGCCGCAAGTCACTGAAAGCCCCATTCACCACACCCCGACACGAGCGGCATGTACTCTTCTGGAGTTTCCGCTGAAGTCTCCCAAAGCAGCTTACGAACGAGGTACCAGCTCATGCGTTTCTCTCTCCGTGCTATCGTTCCGGCCTTTGCGGTCGTAGTCTCCGTGGCCGCGGCTCAGAGCCGCCCTCCCGGCCGCGTCGTGGTCTTTTCGCAGGCGGGCTTCCCCACGGTCGGGAGCGAGCCGGTCCAGCACGGAACCCTGGCGGATGCCCTGGGCCGGGACACCGTTTTCGTCGATGTCCAGCAACTTCGCTCCCCTTCGACCCTCGAAGGCGCTCGGCTGCTGGTGCTGCCCTATGGCTCTGCCTTCCCCGCTGCGGCGTTGCCGGCCATCGAGCAGTACCTGCATGGGGGCGGCAACCTCCTGCTGCTGGGCGGCGAACCCCTGCGCGTGCCGATTCTCGGCGACACGGAAGGCACTTTCGCCGCCGAGGCTCCGCAGGACAGCTACAGCCGCGCGCTCGGCTTTAAACATTCCTACGCCGTGCCGCTTGGCAGCGAGCCCGGTGCCGTGCCGCTCGGCAGCGAGTCCGGTGCCGTGCCGCCCGCAAACGAGCCCGGTGGGCAGCCAAACCGCTTCGCCTGGCGCAACGGGTACGGCTTTCTGCCGAAGGTAGCCGTGCGGGCGCGGCACATATTCGCCCAGGAAGGCCGGCTCGACGGACTGGGGTATCTGGACGCCCCCGACGGGACGCATCTCGCGGCGCCGGTGATCGTGGCCGACCACGTGGCTGGAAGCAGCATGCCAGGGACGGAGATGCCGGGGACCAGGATCGTGGCGCTCCCCTTCACGCCTGCCCCCGGCTACTGGGAGTCGCCCGACGGCACCACCCTGATCCGCACGGCCGCCGAGTACGCCGCGGCCGGCGCGACGGGCTTCTCCATCGAGGCGCAGCTCTCCACCCTGCGCCCCGGCGAGCTGCCGGAGCTCACGCTGCATCTGCGGCGCGCGGCCGCCGGCACGTCCTCAGCGAAAGTGGAGCTGCTGGACGGGGGCAAGATTCTGGACACAGCCACGGTTTCGCTCAACGCTTCGAGCGCGGACGCCCCCGTGCCATTCCGCAAACCGCTCCCGCCGGGCGTGTATACCGTGCGCGCGGTCTGGACTCCGTCGGAAACGGGCCAGACCCCGTCGGGAGCGCCGCGGGAGTACGCCGAGAACGGCTTCCAGGTCGAAACCCTCAGCGCGCTTGAAACCGGTCCGGCCCTCGGCACCCACGGCGATTTCCTCTCACTCGGCGGCAGGCCCTTCTTCCCTGTCGGCCCCAACTACTTCACTACCGAGGAGAACGGCTGGGATTTCTCCGGCCCGCGCAACGCGGCGGTGTGGGAGCACGACTTCGCCGACATGCAGCGGCACGGCGTCAACTTCGTGCGCACCGGCGTCTGGATGAACAACGGCAAGTTTGTCGAGCCCGCGACCGGGCAGGCCAATGAGCGCTTCCTGCGCAACCTGGAAGCGTTCCTCGCCGCTGCCCACCGGCACAACATCCGGTCAACTTCACCTGCTTCGCCTTTTCGCCGCAGGTCGGCGAGCCCCATCATTCTTCCGGCAGCACCGGCCCGGAACCCACCCCGGCGAACCCCTACCT
>CAXTSA010000274.1:0-4398 GCA_964246755.1 uncultured Acidobacteriaceae bacterium | reverse complement strand
TGGCTGCGCTCAGGATGAGCGCCTGATGGAAGAGAGCTCCATGCTGAAGAAAGCTCCCTCCTCTAGAACCTTGCAGGAAAACCAGGCCCTTCGCCGCGGAGCGCTCATCGCTGCGGAAACACTTTGGTAAGTGTCTTGCGCCCGGAGGCCGTGGCGAGGCTATTCTGGAGGGGACGCGCTCGCCCCGAGGCGCGATCGACCGAATCCGCGAGACCGGCAAGGAACTCACTCGATTGGCCAAGTTCACGTTAGCTTCCAGGCAGGCCGTTTACCCGGCCAGCTCGTATGCTCCATCCGGATTTGCCGACCTGGGCGATACGGAAGAGCGAAGGCGCTTGTCGCCGGCCGCCATGCGCGCCTTTTTCAACATCATGGCGCACTGGAAGGTCTCTGACGGGGATGCGAGGCTGCTGCTGGGCGGCGTTTCACCCAGCGCCTTCGCCCACTGGAGGACCGGCGGTAGCAGGCAGCTTGAGCAGGACAAGCTGCTCCGCATCTCCTACCTGATCGGCATTTTCAAATCGCTGAACATCCTGTTCAGCACGCCGCTGGCCGACCGCTGGGTTTCGCTCCCGAACTCGAATGACATCTTCAGAAACCGGACGCCGCTCGAATACATGCTGCGTGGGGGCGCGCCCGCGATGGACACGGTACGGCGCCTGCTCGATGCCCGCCGGGGAGGTTGAGGGCTGGAGCGATGACAGGCAAACGCCTCCCACGCAGACGCGCTCCGGCGCGCAAGCTGAGTCTCCAGGCGGCAGCGGAGCGGCTTCAGGTGACGCGCGTCGCTTCCGGGCCTGCGCTTCGGCCTTCTTCACGCTACACGCCTCCCCTGTCTGAGCTCGAACGCGTGAGCACCTCGCGGCTGCTTCCGGCGCGCTACAGCGACTCCGTGCTGACACGCATCGCGGACTCGGACGAGGATTTGCAGCTGATCTATGCGCTGGACGGTGCTACGAACGAGCGCCTGCTGGCGGAGGCGAACAGCCGTCTCGGCATCGCCGCGCGGGAGCTCGTGTTTGAAGGGCCGTATGCGCGTATTGTCAACGCCGCCTTCGCGCACCCGCACCCTCAGGGCGCCCGTTTTTCGACACCCTACCGGGGCGCCTGGTATGCCGGCTTCGAACTCGCGACCGCCAAGGCGGAGGTGTTGTTTCACCGCTCCGTGCAGTTCACCGAGATTGGCTGGCTCGAGACCGAGGTGCTGGACTACGACCATTACCAGGCGGAGTTTTCCGGGGCTTTCCATGACTTACGCCCAGACTTGCGCCCAGACTTGCGGCCAGACTTGCGGCCAGATCTGCGGCCCGACCTGCTCCCGGCTCTGCGCGCAATAACGGATCCGGGGTTAGGGGACGAGGACCAAACCCCTGAGGGCGTAAGCGCGCGGGCGGTCGACCCCGCGCGCATGCGCGCGGCTGCTCTCGACGCCAGCTCCTACATCGCCTCGCAGCAGCTTGCCACCGAGCTGCTTGAAGCCGGCTCGCTCGGCGTCGTTTACCCGAGCGCGCGCCGGGCAGGAGGCACCTGCCTGGCCTGCTTCCGGCCCGGTGCCGTGGCGAACGTGCGCAAGCGCGACCTGCACCGACTGGTCTGGCGTCCCCATGCTCCGCCCACCTTTACACGAGTGGCGCGGGGCGGTGCGCAGGCATCGGTGCTCGAAGCGATTGGAAAGGCCGAGCAGTAATGGCTTTACCTGGGGTCTCGAGCGGCGTGGACAGCGAGGGTGAGCCGGTACTTCGCGGCGCCGCGGGATGCAGGAAACTAGGTCCTTTGGCCCGCTGCCCGTCCGCTCAGCATGCCAGCTCTCTTTTTCTGGAGAGCGAGAAAGCAGGCCCTCCGGCGCAAGCGTTACCGCGTTTGGAGCGGAGCCTGTAGCTCAGGCTGGCAGTTTGTTTCAGCCGAAGCTTCAGGCGAGGCCAGCGTGGCTTTCCTGATGGAAAACCGCGCCGGCAGAAGCGCGCGATGGGACTTGCTAGCCAAGGACGCGGAGCATGGACGAGGTAAGACGCTCGACGGTGTCCTCGTCGCCATGGGCGCGCGGCGAACCGGCACGGAGGGTGCACAGGATATCCGCGGATTCGGCCGTAGGCGCGGATGTACGGTCCGTGCGGCCGGAAGAGGTCCAGAGTCGCAGCCAATAGCAGCCGTGCACCGACGCCATCCGGGCCTGCTCGGCGCCCGAGACGACCAGCAGCCGGCTCATCGCCTCGACCATGGCGTCCGGCGATGCGGTTTCCACTTCCTCCACCCGGGGAAAGCGAACACCAAGCAGCTCGCGCGTCGCCTGCCAGAACTCGGTCGCGGTGAGCAGGCCGCCGTCAGCGCCGACGCCGTGCATCCGCTCGGTCGCGCTCAGCAGTTCGTAATCCAGGTGATCTTCAAAACACAGGGCGAGCCGGTGGGGCGAGCCGGTCAGCCGCAGGGGAATCGCGCCAAGGCCTTCCATCAGCGGCCGGGGTAGATAGCTGACCATGCGGGCCGACGCGAAGTTGCCCAGACGGAACACCGGGCAGCGCCACTGGATGGAGAGAGATGCGGTAAAGTCCGCCTCCGGCAGCTCGACCTGCTGCTTGAGCCAGCAGCCAAGCCGGCCGGCGCCGGTGGCCCGCTGCGAGCGCAGCGCCTGCTCCAGTTGCGCTTCGTTGATGGTGCCCTGCTCGATGAGGATACGCCCTAGAAGCACCCGCGGCCTGGCGCGAAGAGCCGCAGCCGTGGCCCTGGTCTGCTCTTCGATAACGGCTGAGCGCAGCAGCACTTCCAGGCACTCCCGGCTGCAGGCTCGCTGCCCATTGAACAGGTAGCGACCCGCGCCGGGGCAGTCGTGTGCCGCGCAGCTTCCCTGTTGTTCGTCCGCCTGGAAGCCCGGCCCGAACATCGCCGCGCCGGCCAGATCGGCCCTTGTATAGTTCTCCCTTATCCCGCCCATCGTTTCCATCATCGCCCTTGTCCTTCTTCCTTCTCTGCTTCTCGTGAAATCGCTGCCCGGCCTGGTTGCCCCGGCCTGGTTGCCCCGGCCTGGTTACCCGTGCCTGGTTACCCGGGCCTGGTTACCCGTGCCTGGTTGCCCGGGCTTGGTTGCCCAGGCTTGGTTCATTTGCTTTCGGTTTATCAGCTCGCGCGCAGCGCTCGCCGGCTCGCCGAGGCACCCTTGCCCGCCGACGCACCGAGATCAGCGAGCGAGCCGCGCAGCCGGCCGATCGCAAGATGGTGGATTTGCGAGACCCGCGATTCCACCACACCGAGAACCACGCCGATCTCCCGCATCGTCATCTCCTCGAAGTAGTAGAGCGTCATCACTAGGCGCTCGCGCTCGGGCAGCCCGTCGATCGCGCCGACAAGGCGCCGGCGCGCCTCGGCGTCCAGGCACTGGAATAGCGGGTTTTCGCTTTCCTTGGCCGGCAGATATGCGAGCTCTTCTTCGCCGCCGTCCCCGCCCCGCTCCGCGTTCAAGGCCGCGATCTCAAGACCCTTCAGCTGGCCGGCAAGCTGCTGCAGGTGCACGAGCGACAAGCCCATCTCCGCGGCCACTTCGGCTTCCTGGGGCACGCGGCCGAGCCGCGCCTGCAGCACGCGAGAGGCATCTTCCATGGCGCGAGCCTTGCGCCGCAGCTCTCGCGGGCTCCAGTCGAGCGAGCGCAGGCTGTCGAGGATGGCGCCCCGGATCCGAAACTGCGCGTAGGAGCGGAACTGCACATTCTTACCCGCGTTGTACTTGCGCGCCGCATCGACCAGCCCGAGGGTGCCGGCACCGATGAGCTCATCGAGCTCCACGTGCTGCGGCAGCCGTTCACTCATCTGCCGCGCCACGTAGCGCACCGCAGGCAAGTGCTCGAGCACCAGAGCCTGCTGCGCTTCGGTGAGATGCGGGGGGAGCTCCGCAGCCGGGGCTTCGGGCTCCGCCACGGCCGGGGCTTTGACCCTGGGCACCGCAACGGGGCCGAATGCCTCGCCACGGCGCCCCAGGGGCTTGGCAAAGGGGGGCTGCACGTTTGCGCCCACTCCAATGCGCGTGTTTCCGCTTGTTACGTTTCCGAGCACCGCGCCCGCTTCCATCGCGGGGGACCCTCCCCCAACACCCGCTTCCATCCTCGCTGCCTGCATCGCCTGTTCCCCCGGTTTTCTTTGCCATTGGCGGGCTCGCTGGTGCTCGACTGCGCTGCCCTACGACGAGACACAAGTGCAAGGAGGTGGCCGGAGTTCGGGCGGTGTTTTGAAGCGTTCTTCATGAAGATTTCTGAAGTTTTGGGGGATTTCGGCATCTGGGGCGGCTTGGGCACGCCGGCCTGCGCGCGGCGT
The DNA here is from genome assembly GCA_964246755.1 of uncultured Acidobacteriaceae bacterium. Lineage (GTDB taxonomy): Bacteria > Acidobacteriota > Terriglobia > Terriglobales > Acidobacteriaceae > EB88. The sequence goes on along the minus strand of CAXTSA010000274.1, from coordinate 99 downwards.
AGGCACACGGAAGTTCGGCCTCTTGCCACGAGGCAGGGGCGCGGCGGCAAGGGGTTGAAAGGAGCAGAGGGGGAACAGGAGGTGCGGGCGGGAGCGAGC
>CAXTSA010000273.1:0-4414 GCA_964246755.1 uncultured Acidobacteriaceae bacterium | reverse complement strand
ACTACGAAGTCACGACCCCGCGCGGGACCGATCTGCGCGCCGACTCCGGTTCCGGCGACGTCAAGGTGGAGGATAACGGCGGCCCGGTCGAGCTCAAAACCGGCTCCGGCAATGTACAAGGCTCAGGGCTGAGCGACCACGTCTCGCTTGAAACAGGCTCCGGCACGATCGACGCCACGATGCTGTCGGCCTCTGACGTGAAAGCGCAGACCGGCTCCGGCGATGTCACGCTTAAAAACGTGCAGAGCGGCCTTTGGGCGCACACCGGCTCCGGCGATCTGCGCATCAGCGGGAAGCCTCTGGCGGCATGGAAGGTGGAAACCGGGTCAGGAAACGCGACGCTCGACACGGGGGGCGCCGCCATGACCCTGAACGCGATAAGCGGCTCCGGAGACGTCGCGTATGAGGGCGGCACGCTCAAGCAAGCCAGCTCCGCGACCAAGCAGCACGTCATCGGCAATGCCAACGGGGGCGGCCCGCAGGTGCGTGTTACGACCGGGTCAGGCGACATCCACGTCAAGTAGGGCGGGGCGGGACTTGTAAGATGGAGGGATGCTCCGAGTGCTTCGCTCCATCCCCGCCGCACAGCTGCGCCTGCTCGTCTTCGACCTGGACGGAACGCTGATCGACTCGAAGAAAGATCTCGTCGAGGCGGTGAATGCGACGCTCGTGCAGTTCGGGCTGCGGCCCCAACCTGAGGACCGTATCGCTTCCTACATCGGCGATGGTGCCGGGATGCTGGTGAAGCGGGCACTCGCTGCGGACGGCGCTGACGCTTCGCTAGCACCGGGAGCGCTTGAGGCGTTCCTTGCCTATTATCGCGAGCACAAGCTGGACCACACGCGCGTGTACCGAGGCGTGCTCGAGCAGCTCGCAGCGCTGGGCGAAGCAATGCCGGTCAAGATGGCTGTGCTTACCAACAAGCCCGTCCGGGCTTCCGCGGAGATATGCGCGGGGCTTGGGCTTGCGCCGTTCTTCTTCCGGACCTATGGCGGCAATAGCTTCAGCACCAAGAAACCCGATCCCGAAGGCCTTGAGAAACTCATGGCTGAGGCTGGGGCGCGACCGGAAGCAACCGTCATGATCGGCGACTCGGACGTGGACATACGAACAGCGCGTGCCGCGGGCGCATGGAGCGTCGGCTGCCGCTACGGTTTCTCCCCGCATTCCATCGCTGACATGGAAGTCAAGGAACTGGTCGATGTTGTCGTCGATTCGCCCGCGGAGTGGACCGAAGCGCTTGGCGTGCCTGCATGGAAGGGGGGTCCGCTTGGACTTTGAACTGGTGAGCGATTACGAGCCCCGCGGCGACCAGGGCCGCGCCATCGAGGAGTTAGTGGAAGGCGTTCGCTCAGGAGAGCAGCACCAGGTGCTGCTCGGCGTCACCGGCTCCGGCAAGACCTTCACCATGGCCAAGGTCATCGAGCAGCTGGACCGGCCGGCGCTGATCCTTGCGCATAATAAGACACTCGCCGCGCAGCTATTCCACGAATTCAAACAATTCTTTCCCAAGAATGCCGTCGAGTACTTCGTTTCCTACTACGACTACTACCAGCCGGAAGCTTACATTCCGGCCGGTGACTTGTTTATCGAGAAAGAAGCGACGATCAACGAGGAGCTGGATAAGCTGCGCCTCGCCGCTACCCGATCGCTTTTCGAGCGGCGCGATGTGATCATCGTATCGTCTGTTTCGTGTATCTACGGCCTTGGCTCGCCGGAAGCGTACTACGGCATGCTGCTGTTTCTAGAGAAAGGCCAGCAGATACGCCGTGAAGACATCACAAAGAAGCTCGTCGAGATCTTGTACGACCGCACCGATGGCGATTTTCGCCGCGGAACGTTTCGTGTACGGGGCGATGTGATCGAGGTCTTTCCAACGTATGACGAGAACGCCTATCGCATCGAGTTATTCGGCGATGAGGTGGATTCGCTCTCGCAGATAGACCCCCTGTTCGGCACGGTGAAGCAGAAGTATGCGCGTCTGCCTATCTACCCGAAGAGCCACTATGTGGTCCAGCCTGAGCGCAAAAAGTCGGCTATCGAGTCCATCCTGGCCGAGCTGGAGTGGTGGGAAAAGGACCTCGAACAGCAGGGCCGCATGGTGGAAGCGCAGCGCATTCACCAGCGCACCCGCTTCGACCTGGAGATGATCAAGTCGATGGGCTTCTGCCACGGCATTGAGAATTACTCGCGCCATTTCTCAGGCCGCATGCCGGGTGAGCCGCCGCCAACCTTGTTCGACTACTTCCCGAAAGACTTCCTGATGTTTATCGATGAATCCCATGTAACGGTGCCGCAGTTACACGGCATGTGGCATGGCGACCGCTCGCGCAAGCAAAACCTGGTGGATTACGGCTTCAGGCTTCCGTCTGCGACCGATAACCGGCCGCTTAAGTTTGAGGAGTTTCAAAATCGCGTGCACCAGCTTATCTATGTCTCCGCGACGCCCGGACCGTATGAGCTGAGCAAGGCGGAAGGTGTTGTCGTCGAACATTCGTCCAACGGGGCTGATCGACCCTGAGGTCGAGATACGGCCGATCCGGGGGCAAATCGACGACCTGCTGGCTGAAATTCGCCTTCGCGTGGAACGGGACGAGCGCGTGCTGGTGACGACTTTGACCAAGCGTATGGCCGAGGACTTATCGGGTTATTACACGGAGGTCGGTGTACGCTGCCGGTATATGCACTCAGAGATAGAAACGCTAGAGCGTGTGCGCCTGCTGCGCGACCTGCGCAAGGGCGAGTACGACGTGCTGGTGGGCATCAACTTATTACGCGAAGGTCTCGACCTGCCCGAGGTATCGCTTGTCGCGATTCTCGACGCCGACAAGGAGGGATTTCTGCGATCGCAGGGCTCGCTGATCCAGACGATCGGCCGCGCCGCGCGCCACGTGCGTGGGCGGGCTATCTTGTATGCGGACAAAATGACGGATTCCATGCGAAAGGCGCTCGAGGAGACTGGCCGTCGCCGCGAGGTACAACGCGCTTACAACACGGAACACGATATTACACTGACATCCATCATTCGCCCGACCGATATGTCGCTGGCGCAGATCCTGAAGGCCGACTATGCCGACCTGACCGAGGAAACGGACGAGATACCCGAGTTCGCGACCCAGCAGTCGCTCGACCTGCACATCGCGAAGCTCGAAAGCGATATGCGGGAAGCCGCAAAGAAGTTCGAATTCGAGAAAGCTGCGAAACTGCGGGACACGATCGCCGGATTACGTACCAAGGAGTTTCTCTTCAGCTAAGTGCGTGCGCGGGAAAACCAGGGGCAGCCTTCAAAGGCTGCCCCTTTTCCTGCGCTGCCGCGATTAGAACTGAAAACGCGCGGTAAGCTGGATCTGGCGGGGTGAAGCATCGCCGCCCAGAAACGATCCGAAGATGCTGGTCGGTGTGCTTACCGTCTTTTGGGTTGTGCCGAACTGCGAACCCTGCGCGACGTCGTTCAATGGCTGATCGAAGTTCGCATGATTGAATAGGTTGACGAACTGCGCGCCTAACTGCAGCTTCGCGCTCTCATACCGCTGCACGGAGAAGCTCTTGTATACACTCAGGTCCGTGTCGAAGTAATTCGGCCCGACATAGCTGTTCCGCTTCTGCGTGTAGAAGCCCTGGGAATACGTAAACTCTGAGCCCGGCGTGACGAACTGAGTCGCGCCGCCGTCAAAGCTGGTGGTTGTAGGCGCGGCGCCGAAGCAGGGCGTATCCGCTGCTGCTTTTGCATTGCAACTATTCGGGCTGTGCGCGATCGGGGTCGCCAGTACCGTCCCGTAGTAATTGCCGCTACCCAGATCGCCGGTCGTTGCACTGTCGGTGATCGAGTAGGGCGAACCGCTATGTGCGAACACGGTTCCTGAAACCAGCCATCCGTCCGATACCACACGCGGTCCGTAGAATTTCGGCACATTCAGCACATAGGCCAGCGTGAAGTTGTTCCGGATGTCGTAGTCCGAGCTGCCGTACTGGTTGCGCAGGTTGGTCGGGTCGATGGGAGCGTAGATAGAGACATTGGTGAGATCGGTAAAGGGCAGGAAGCCCCCATTCGAGATTTCATCGAGCGAGTGCTGCCAGGAATAGTTCGCCTGCACCGAAAGGATTTTGGAATTGTGCTGAAGCGAAACGGCGAGCGTGTTGTCGTTGGAATCCGCCTGGTTGCGGACTTCGGTTACTTCAGAGAAAGAAGTATCGGGTGCGGAGTTTCTAAGCGTCGTACGGAACCCGCTCGCCTCGGTGAAGGAGTCCGGCGCGAAAAAGGCATTGGCGCTGGGGTCTACGACCGCTTCATGCGTTCCATGGTTTCCGACATAGTTCACGGTCAGTGTCGTGTTTTTCGCGATAAGCTGTTGCACCGCGAAGTTATATTCAAGATAAGTGGGGTAGTGGATGTTCGGGTGGGTCGTCGTAAACG
>CAXTSA010000272.1:0-4427 GCA_964246755.1 uncultured Acidobacteriaceae bacterium | reverse complement strand
ATGCCCCAGCCTATCCGCGTCCAGCCCACCCCCGAGCTGCTCGCCCGCCGCCGCCTTACCGGCGAGGAAGCCTCAGCCATGCAGTCGCTTCCCCACGTCGTCGCCGTCGACCCCGGCCTCCGCTACCAGGACCCCAACTTCAACGTCGGCCAGCAATCCGTCAAATACCGCGGCAAATCCATCCAGAACACCCTCATCCAAGGCTCCACCGAGCAGTGGCCGCTGACCATGGACGTACCCCTCAAGCAGGGCGGCATTTTCTCCGCCAAGCAGGACGCGGACCGCGCCAACGTCGTCGTCCTCGGCTACGACACCGCCGACAAGCTCTTTGGCCACGAAAGCCCGATCTGCAAGGATGTCGATATCAAAGGCGAACTGTTCACCGTGCTCGGCGTCGTCCAGCGCGTCCCCGGACTCTTCGGCAGCGGCCCCAACCCCGAGGACAACAAGGTCATCATTCCCCTCGGCACCTACCGCAAACTCATTCCGCAAGACAAAGACGTGTGGATCACCGTGCGCTACGATGAAGCCAAAAACAAGGCGCTAGTCGAAGACGAAATCCGCACCCAGCTCCGCGTCGAGCGCCGCGTGCCCACGCAGAAAGACGACGACTTCGAAGTCTTCTCTCCCGACTCGCTCGTCCGCCTCTGGTCCCAGCTCACCGGCGGCCTGGTCCTATTCATGATCGCCGTCTCCAGCGTCGGCCTCATGGTCGGCGGCGTCGGCGTCATGAACATCATGCTCGTCTCCGTCACCGAGCGCACCCGCGAAATTGGCGTCCGCAAAGCCATCGGCGCCACCCGCAACGGCATCATGCTCCAGTTCACGGCTGAGGCCATCACCCTGTGCGCGCTTGGCGGCGCGCTCGGCGTAGCCTTCGGCGGACTCGTCACGCTCGCCATCCGCCTCAGCATCTCCGCCCTGCCCGCCACCATGTCCACCGTGTGGACCACCGTTTCCTTCTCTGTTTCCTGCCTTATCGGCCTGGTCTTCGGCATCTATCCCGCCTGGAAAGCCGCCACCCTCAACCCCATCGAAGCCCTCCGCTACGAGTAGCAGGTCTTCTCCCAGGAGGATGAGAACCAAGAGTCATCCTGAGCGAAGCCGAAGGATCTGCGTTTCTCGGCTGCGCAAACTCCTTCACCTTCCAAGGAACTTCAAAGCACACCCAGCCGGGTGCCGGGTTCCCCACATCTCACCTTTGCGGTGTGACCCCAACCCCACACCTCACCCGGCAAACTCCCGAATCAACTCCGCCACCTTCTCCGGCGCCTCTAGCGGAACCAGATGCCCGCTTCCCGCAATCACCTCCATCCGCGCATCCGCGAAATGCGGCAGCGTCAGCTCCCGCTGCACCGCCGGCCCCCGCGACTTGTCTTTCTCCGCCGCAATCACCAGCGTCCGCACCCACCCTCTCGCTCCAGTCCTCATAGCTGCCCGCCTCCAGCCAGGCGCGCCACGCCGCCGGGTTCGCCCGCAAACGGTCCTCCACCGACCGCTCAAACACCTCCGGCGGAATCGGCAGCGCACTGTTCCCGCGCACATACGCCTCCGCATCCTCGCGCGTCGGCTCGGCCTGCGCCAGCATCGACGCCCGCGCCTCGGCCGCAATCGGCTCAGGGCTCACCGGCGACGGCGTTAGCAGCACCACCCCTTCCAACCCCGGCAAACCACGCCGGGCCAGCACCGCCGCCACCTTGCCGGTCATCGAGTGGCCTACCAGCACCAGCCGCCCCAGCTTGAGCTGCGCAATCGACTCCGCAAAACGATCCGCCATCTCGCCGACCGAGTAGCCCCGAACCTCATCCGCATCGCCAAACCCGGGCGTATCGAAGCAGATCACGCGGAACTGCCGCGCCAGCTTCACCCCCGCCTCGATCCACTCGCGTCGCGCAAGGCCAAACACATGCAGCATCACCAGCGCGGGCGCACCCTCATCGCTTCCTGCGCGCAGGGCAAGATTTGTAGCCGGCAGCATACCGAACCTCCTTGTGCGCCACGCTTGTGCACCATGGCGGCAAACACAACCGGTTCGATGCAGAAGCAGCCGCCGCTACACTGGAACCAAGTGCACCTTGTCCTCAGCTTCGTAACCCTCATCCCGGGCCTGCTCGCCTGCGCTGGAATCCTGTTCTGCGCCCTAGCCTTGTGGGCCGCCCGCGATTTCCGCCGCGCCCCAGACCAAGCCCTCCGCGAGCATCCCACGCCTCCGCCCATCTCCATCCTCAAGCCCGTCAAAGGCCTCGACCCCGGCCTCGCCGACGCGCTCCGTTCTCACTGCCGGCAGGATTACCCCGCGCCCTCGGAGCTCCTCTTCGCCGTCCACTCGCTCGACGACCCCGCGGTTCCCACCTTGCACGCGCTCGCGGCCGAGTTCCCCCACCTCCGCATCGAAATCGTCGAAACCCCGCTCACCCTCGGCACCAACGGCAAGGTCAGCAACCTCGCCCAGCTGCTCCCGTACGCCCGCAACCGCCACATCCTCATCAGCGACGCCGACATCGCGGTCGCTCCTCGCTACCTCCGCCGCATCGCCGCACCGTTTCTCGACCAGCGCACCGGCCTGGTCACCGTCGGCTACCGCGGCCGGTCGAACCCGCCCCAGCGCCCAACGCTTGGCTCCCGGCTTGAGGCCCTCGCTATCGCCACCGACTTCTTCCCCGGCGTCCTTACTGCCCGGCTCACCGACCGGAGCATCCGCTTCGGCCTCGGTTCCACCCTGCTCGTCACGCGCGAAGCCCTCGCCGCCGCCGGAGGCCTTGAAGCTCTCACCGACGTGCTCGCCGACGACCACGAATTAGGCCGCCGCATCGCAAAGGCCGGCTACACAGTAGTCCTCAGCCCCGAACCGGTCTCAACCGCCGTCCCCGCCTATACCCTCGGCGAGTTCTGGCGACATCAGCTCCGCTGGGCTCGGACCGTGCGCGATGTACGCCCCGCGAGCTACGCAGGGCTCGTCTTCACTCACCCCGTCCCCTGGGCGCTGCTCTATCTGCTGGCGAGCGCAGCCAGCCCCCTCGCGCTGGTCTTGCTGCTGCTTGCCTTGCTGGCGCGCATGGCCGTTGCCGCCCTCATCGGCTATGGCCTGCTCCACGACCCTCAAGTCCTGCGGGATCTCCCCCTCCTGCCTCTGCGCGACTGCTGCGCCCTCGCCCTCTGGGCCTGGAGCTATGCCGGGAATACAGTCGAGTGGCGCGGCGAGCGTTTCCGCATCGCAAACGGCAAACTGTTGCCCGTGCACGCGGCCAACAGTGCATCCGCACGGCAGAGAAGCCGTCATATACATTAGCTCTAAGGATTGCGAAGACCATGAGCCATGACAACGTTCAATTCGTCCTGATACTGCTGTCCATCTTCGTAGGTATCTTGTTCAACAATCGCGGTCTGGACAAGCTGGAAGCCCGCCTTGCGGCTCTCCAGGTCGAAATGAACAATCGCTTCAACGAAGTAAACAATCGCTTCAACGAAGTAAACAATCGCTTCAGCAGTGTCGATGCTCGCATTGACCGCATTCACCAGGACTTCGGTACCTTTCATTCCGTCCAAGGTGAACATAAAGCGAAAATAGATGCTTTGGAGAGAAGATCAGCGGTGTAAGCGGTTTTGCGAAGCAGCGAAGCAGCTGTTCGCAGAGCCGAAATCCACTTCAAACCTCCAGACACCCCATGGCCGCCTCCTCGCTCGTACAGCTCGCCTCAACCAGCACGCCAGACCCCGCGCAAGCGGGCCTGGGCCCCCCGGCAACTCTCCTCTACAACGACTGGTATCCAGCCCTGCGCTCGGCCCCGCTCACCGGCAAGCGCCTCGCGACCACCCTGCTGCTCGGCATCCCCCTCGTCCTGGGCCGCAAGCGCGACGGCACTCTCTTCGCCATGCGCGACCTCTGCCCCCACCGCGGTATCCCCCTGTCCTGCGGCTGGTTTGACGGTGAGCAGCTCGCCTGCAAATACCACGGCTGGCAGTTTGAGCCGGTCACCGGCCAGTGCACCGCCATCCCGTCCCTCACCTCGCATGACACCCTCGACCCCACCCGCATCTACGCGACCGCTTACCCCTGCGTCGAGCGAGACGGCTACGCCTGGGTCAACATCCCCGAGCCCGGGTCGGGCCGCATCCGGCCAAACCAGACCGACCTGCTCCCCATCCCCGAAGCCCCAAAGTTCGGTGACACTTACCGCTCCGCCCACCTCACCGCCGACCTGCCCTGCAACGTCGACCACGGCATCATCGGCCTCATGGACCCAGCCCACGGCCCTTTCGTTCACCAAAGCTGGTGGTGGCGCAAACAGGCCTCCATCCACGAGAAGGAAAAGCACTTCGAGCCCATCCCGGAGGGCTTCCGTATGTCCGCCCACGCACCCTCCGGCAACTCCGCGCCCTACAAGCTCCTCGGCGTCTACGGCGAGCCTATCTCCACCACCATCGAC
>CAXTSA010000271.1:0-4435 GCA_964246755.1 uncultured Acidobacteriaceae bacterium | reverse complement strand
GCAGGCGCCCCCTGGCACCTTTTAACGATCAGCGCGGCAGGAACGGGTCGCTCGTCCGGAGATAGTCGGCGAGCGACCCGAGGCGACGGGTGCGGAGTTGCCAGTTCGAGTGTGCGCTCCTGGTTGCCACCAGCAGGAACAGGACGCAGAACGGCAGGAACTCCATCGCCGACACGATACGGGCGGCGCTTCGTGGCATGTGCATCGCCTGCCACAGCCAAACTACGAGGAAGCAACCTCCCAGACAGAACAGGGCGTAGGCGCTCCGCGCCGTCTGCCGACAGCGTTGGTGCATGCGTTCCAGCAGCTCCTCTACCGAGATGCCGTAGCTGAAGGCGGTCGCTCGGAGGTCGATGGCGCCGTGCTCGTCCGCCTTCAACCGCTCATCGGCAACCGGGCCTTGCCGCACCTGGCGGGTCAGCTGCCTGATCAGGCGAGCACCGCTCGAGATATCTTCCAGCCCGATGTTGGCGATCGGGCCGCCGGCGACGAACTTGGTCCGTCGCCAGGTTCGCCGAAGCATCGAGGTCGACGCTTTAGGCTTGGGACCAGTTTCGCCTGGCGTTTCCCGCATCCGATTCATGGGTCAGCTCTTAATCGCGGCGATCATGGCGCCGAAATCGTTGGGGATGCCGTCCACGCGGCCCTCCGACCCGTCCGGTTTCCGCCACACGAACGTGGGTGTACCTCGGACTTGCGCGGCTGCTGCCGCCTGCATGTTGCCATCCAGCTTGGCAGAGACCTCCGGGCCTTCGCCGTCAGGCAGGTGACCTGTCTCCCAGGCCTGGACCATGCCATCCTTTCCGGCGCTGATGAGGCCACGTGCGCTGCGCGTGCTCAGCCCGTTGTCCTCGCTATCGAGGATGGACAGCGGGATGATGTTCAGCCGCACCCGCCCACTGGTCACGTACGGCTGCAGATCCCGCATCGCCCGGACGGAGAAGCTGCACTGCGGGTCGATGAACATCCACAGCTGAGGTGCCTTGTCGTTCCCGACGCTGCCGTAGCTCGTGTGCTCGGCCACGGCCAACAGAGAGACGGAGGGGTTCACCGGAACGGTGTCGACCGCCGGCGATGCCGCAGCACCTTCCGGAACGTTCCCCAGGGTCACGGTGGGCGTGGTACCCGGAATGCCGGCGATCGCGGTCTGCGTCAGGTTCTCTCCTTGGGCGCCCCACATCACCCCCGCGATCAGGCGCTGGTGGTCGGGTGTCGCATAGAAGACCTGGAACTTCGGTCCGTTGCGCAAGAAGTAGACCGGCAGGCCGTGCTGCTCGGCCAGGGTCTGGAGCTGCTTACCGGCCATCTCCTGCAGCTGCTCGACGCTGATGTCGGCCATCAGCCCGGCCACCGCCGCTTGCCCGTCCGGCGCCAACTCGAACACCATGAACTGGCCCGCGTTGCTCGCGAACACGGTCCGCAGCCCGTGGGACACGCCTAGGTCGGAGAGGACGGCACCGGTTGCCGCGATGTGGGCCAGTGCCGGCGCTGCGGCGACGACAGCAGGAGAGATGAGTGCCGCAGCCGCGTGGTCAGCTGTTGCGTCCGTGTTGCTGGCGATGGCGATCGCGGGGGCGACGGAGGCCATCGGCAGTTGGGCCGTCGGCTTCGGCGCGAGCGGCACTGCAGGTCCACCGACCTGCACTGGCTTCGGCAACTCGAGCCTGGCCTCGCTGGGCACGCTACCTGCGTCCAGGGCGGTCGGTGTCGTTATGGCGCATTGCTGCTGAGCAGCGTGCGCCAGCAGCGGTGCGGTCAGCAGGGTCGTCGCAAGAAGAAGGGTGGTTCGCATGATATCCCCAGCCTTTGGAATGACCCACAGGCTAGGGACGATCGGCGCGAACGGGATCGGGCTAATGCTCCGTCGTGTACTCGCTACGACCGAGTAGCCCATATGCGGCGGCTTATCCAGCCTGGGTGCCCGGTACGATCCGTCTCACAGGGTGTCACCCGAGCGGCATCGCGCTCGTGGGCCTGCACAAGGTCGGTCAATTCGTCGAAGCCACAGAAGCCGAACCGATCGCGAAGCTGCCTGATGACGCTGCCGACGCTTGCGACTTCCCCCGGGGTTGCCGCGGTCATCTCGCCGAGTGCTGCCGTTGCCGAGCGCAGGTCGTTGTAGATCTTGATCTGGAGCAGGCCGAGTTCGGAGGGCAGCTCGTCCTCCATCACTTCGCGTGACGCGCCAAGATCCGAGAATGTGGTGAGCAGGCTCGCGACGTTCGCGCAGGCCGCGGTCAGCTCGGTGGAAAGAGCGAGCTCGCCGCCGACAGCACCTTGCGTCTTCATCACCGGCACTCTCCGCCGGGTGGGCGGATCACGCTCAATCGAAGCAGACATGAGACCCCACTTCATCAGTTTGAACTTCTTGCGGGTGAGCGATCAAACGGAGACGCGCCACGCCATGCGGGTGTGGGCCTTTTCAGGGTCCGGCGAGGCGACCGTGAAAGCGACAGGCCCTTTGAACCCGTACGGCATGCGGAGGAGTGCCAGGAGCCGGTCCACGTCTCGGAACAGTCTTGGCCGAGCCGGCCAGTGAATGCGGAGAACGTGATAGCTGCTCCGCCAACTCGCGAGCACGAAGACCGCGTATCGGGGGTTGGCGCAGTCGTCCTGCGCCTCGACGATGGCAGCTTTGATACGACCACCGGCTGCCAGGTGTTCCGTGACCTCAGCGTGGGTGATCTGCGAGCAGTGCTCCAGCATCCAGGATTTGACGGAGCCCTGGGGGTGCTTCTCACCATCGCCTTCGGGCAGTGGGAGATGCTCGGCATCGTCCTCGGACACGTGTGGCTCTCCTTCGCAAGACTGATCGAGCTCGCGACCGTTCGGAGCGGCGGCGAGACTGTCAATTGCTCGTGAGGAGCGACAGGAGCTAGCGGGTGCCTCATTTCGCGAGACTCACCGTATGCCTTCCGTTGGCAGCCCTGAAATCGAGGTTCCTTCGAGATTGGCCGGCACTGGCTTTTTGTAACATCCCCAACGCCGCCGCCGACATCCTACCTCTCCCTTGGCCTCATCGTTCCGGCCATCGTTCTTTGCGACCGCAGCTAGATGGATGATTTTACAACGCTATTTACCGCCGAAATTGAACCTACAGCCAGCAGTTTCACTCGGAAGATAGGCACGGCCGAGTTCCGGATCGAAGTGAACGAATTTTCGCTCACGCCCGCAAGCAGATTGGCGCGCTGGATTTTGACCGAAAGTTAACAGTTTGCCGCTACCGTCGGGGGCGGGATTTTGAAGTTTCCTGACAACCGCCGAGAAGCATTGAGGTTTTTTTCGGACTTCTCTCGCTTCTGGAACATACCTGAGCGGGCGTCTTGCTCATCACAGTTCCGTGAGCTTTGCATCCAATTTGATTGGGTTCCGGCAGCGAAAACACATTGCCTTTGTTAGGAAGCAATGCTGCGCCTGTCACGCCCGACTGGTGGGGTCCACTCCCCCCGTTTCCGCGCGGTCCAGGCGTAGCGGGGATCGTCGTCCAGCAGGTGCAAGTGGTCGGCCAACCGGTTGCGCTCCAACCAGCCGATCGCGGCCTCCAGCTCGGCCAGGGTCATTCGAGCCCGGCTCTTGTCCCCGGTCGCCCGCTTCAATGCTGCGTTGTAGCGGTGGTAGAGGCCAGGACCAGCCGTACCTCGTAACCCCATTCGTCCTGCCTCGTCCTCGACTGCCTGGACAGCCACCATTTCTCCTACCCGTGCGCGCAGCCGCCGTTCCGCCACCGAGGGCGGCTGCAGCAGCTCGGCTTGCGCTTCCTCCTGCTCCGGGCGCCGAAGTGCCAGATCAGGACCGGGACGCAGCGTGTCGTAGCGCAGCGCCAGGGCATTCGAGGCGAGCGGCGTGATGCCCTCCTTCGCCGGCGGTAGCTGGTCCAGCAGCCAGAGCGGCAAGCTGCTCTGGATCCGGCCGGGCTTCGGCCGCCGAGCTAGGGTGCCCTGCTCGGTCTCGATGCGTCGTCGGAACTGAGCGAACAGCGGATCATCGGGATGGAACACCAGAGCCCGCTGCTCCTCGTAAGGCCCACCGTTCGGGTCCACTCGGGTCGCCCGGGCAACCATCTGCTCCAGCCATGGCCGCGAACGGATGTGGGTCAGCGCTGCCACCACCGCGACCTCAGGTGCATCCAGCCCCTCATAGGCCATGGCCACCGTCACCAGGATCGACGGCTCCGCCCGTAACCGAAATGCCGCCAGTGTCTCGTGGGCACGCGGCGTGTCGGAGGTTGCGAGCTGCGCCGCCTGGCCCGCCTGCGCCGCCGGCATCCAGCCGCGGATCACCTCAAGGTAGCGTCGGGCTGCGACCTGGTCCGGGGCGACTACCAGCAGCTTGCCGCGCCCACGAGCCGGGCAACCCGGCGCGAGGCCACGGACTCCTCGCCGCCGGGCGCGCAGGGCGCGGCTAGCGACGCAGGGTTCGCGCCGCAGCGCGTCAG
>CAXTSA010000270.1:0-4438 GCA_964246755.1 uncultured Acidobacteriaceae bacterium | reverse complement strand
TGGAAGATGCCTTCCTCTCCCTCACCGGCGACCCCGCCGCCCCGGCCAACCCCGCCTACTAACGCTACCTAGAAGAGAGCAAAGGAGAGCACCATGGCACTCACCCCCGTCGCAACCGCTCATTCACTGCCCGCCGCACCGCGCGGCATTTACGCCCGAGAGATCCGCGCCGAGCTCACCAAGCTCTTCCGCAACCGCGCCTACTCCCTCTCCGTCATCGGCTTCCCGGTTGTGTTCTACCTCATGTTCGGCTCGCTTAACCGCCATGCCGGCCCTCAGGGGCACGAAATCGCGCGCTACCTGCTCGCCGGATACAGCTGCTTCGGGGCTATCGGCGCGGCGCTGTTCGGCATCGGTAACGGTCTCGGCTATGAGCGCGGCCACGGCTGGCTCGAGCTCAAGCGCGCCAGCCCCATGCCGCCCATGGCCTACCTCGTCGCCAAGCTCGCCGCGAGCCTCGTCTTTTCCCTCGCTATCTGCCTGCTGCTCTCCGCGCTTGGCCCCCTCATCGCAGGCCAGGCCGTCGCCACCCCGTTTGAAATCCTCAAGCTGCTCGGCATCGTCGCCGTCGGCACGGTCCCGTTTGCCGGCATGGGCCTCCTGTTCGGCCTCGCGATCCCCCCAAACGCCGGCCCTGGCATGGTCAACCTCATTTACCTGCCGCTCTCCTTCCTGGGCGGCCTCTGGATGCCCATCGAACAGCTGCCCCACTGGCTGCAGGCGGTCGCCCAGTACCTGCCTTCCTACTGGTTCTCCCGCCTTGCCCTCCACGCCCTCGATTTCTCCACGCCGTCGCTTGCTCTGGGGTATGCTGTGCTCGCGGGCTATACCGTGGTGCTGCTGGGCTTGAGCGCCCGCGTGTGGGCCCTGAGCGAGGCAAAGGCATGAGCATCATCGCTTTTGAAATCCAGGCCGAGAAGGTTCAGGCCGAGAAACAGCGTGCTTTCGGAGCTCGCAAGTTCTCCTGGGCCACGCTCGGCTTCCGGACGCTTACGCCCTTTCACCGCCTGCAGGTGCTCTACGTCGGCTTCTGGTTTATCGTGCCCTGCTACGAGCACTCCGCCCGCCAGTGGTGGCTTCTGCTCCTCGCCTTCGCCGTTTTCCTTCCTTTCTTCACCGCCCTGCACCAGGGGCAGCGGCTCGGGGTCCGCGTCCTGGGCCTTGTGGGCCTGCTCGCCCTCGCCTTCGTCTACGTTCCTTATAACCTCAGCGCGTTCGGCATTTACATTTTCATCGCGACCGCGCTCAACCACATCGGCTCGGGCGCCCGGACCTTCTTCCGTCTGCTCGCCGGCTTGTGCGCCTTTATCGTCGCCCAGGCCCTCCTCTTCCACTCGCCTACCTGGGAGATCCTGTCGGCGGTTGGTGCCTGCACCATCGGCGGGGTCACGGTCTTTCTGCAAAGCCAGACCCAAAAAGCCGACGCGCGCCTCCGCATGGCCCACGACGAAATTGAGCAGCTCGCCAAGACCGCCGAGCGCGAGCGCATCGCCCGCGACCTCCACGACGTGCTCGGCCACACCCTCTCGCTCATCGCCGTCAAGAGCGAACTCGCCGCCCGCCTGCTTGAAACCGACCCCGAACGGTCCGCCCTGGAACTGGCCGAAATCCAGACCACCGCCCGCCGCGCGCTCTCCGAGGTCCGCCAGACTGTCTCCGGCTACCGCGCCCAGGGGCTCGAAGCCGAAATCCAGCAGGCCGGGGCCGCCCTCGCCGCCTCCGGCATTGCCTTCACCAGCCGCCCCGAACGGGTGCCCCGGCTCCCCGCCCAGCAGGAAGCCTCACTCGCGCTCATCCTGCGCGAAGCTGTGACCAACATTCTCCGCCACTCCGGCGCCCGCACCTGCGCCATCGCGCTCACTCAGGAACCGGCGGGCACGACGCTCGAAATCCGCGACGATGGCCGCGGTATCTCCGGCGAAGAAGGCAACGGCCTCCGCGGCATGCGCGAGCGCGTCCGTGATCTCGGCGGCGCATTACAGCTGCGCTCAGAAAGCGGAACCGCCCTGCGCATCACGCTGCCAAAGCTGCATTCCGCAACACACGGGGAGTCAGTGCCGGGCATTCTGAACGTCGCGACACAACACTGACCTCTCCGCTGTGGCGTAACAGCCCCATGCTTGCTGCCAGGCATTCACACCCGCGCTTTGCCTTGCACCTTCCCGCTACACTGAAAACCATGAAACACCGCACCATTGAGCACTACGAACTTCAGCGACGCCTCGGACAGGGTGGCTCGGGCGTCGTTTACCTGGCCAACGACACCGAGCTCATGCGCCCCGTCGTGCTCAAAATCCTCAAACGCGGCTCCCTTACCCCCGAGCAGATGCGCTCGACCATCCTGCGCGAAGCACGCCTCGCCTCCGCCATCGAGCACCCCAACGTCTGCGCCATCTACGAGGTCGGCGAAGAGGGCCGCGTCCCGCGGGAGGAAGCCTTCATCGTCATGCAGTACGTCCCCGGCCAGCCGCTCGACAAGCTCATCGCGCGCGGCCCGGCCAGCATCCAGCTCGTGCTCTCGGTTGGCATCCAGATCGCCGACGGTCTCCACGCCGCGCACTCGCTCGGCATCTTCCATCGCGACCTCAAGCCGGCCAACGTCATCCTCACTGACGGCGGCCTCGTCAAGATCCTCGATTTCGGCCTCGCCCGCCGGCTCAGCGTGGAAGACGCCCAGTTCGACCCCTCGGTGACCAGCAACCGCAAAGGCGGCGACGTAGCCGCGGCGTATACAGCGCGCGGCGGCACCATCGCCTATATGGCGCCCGAGCAGTTCGTCACCGGGCAGTCCAGCGTACGCTCTGACCTCTGGGCCCTCGGTGTCATCCTCTACGAGCTGGTCAGCGGCCGACACCCCTTCTCGCGTTCCGACGGCGACGAGCTGCAGTCCATTCGCGCCATCCAGTTCCTCGACCCGCCCCCGCTCGCTGTCTGCTGCCCGCTCGTGCCCGCCGAGCTCTCGAGTGTTATCTACACCCTGCTCGCGAAAACGCCCTCCGACCGCTACTCGAGCGCCGCGGACACCCGCGAGGCGCTCAAAACCATCATGAAAACCATGCAGCTTGAGTCCGGCATCATCCCCGGCGAAGCCGCCGCCACCCTGCCCGTCTCGGCCGCCGAGGACGAGAAGCGCACCACCGGCTTCCTCTCCATGCTCGCCGAGCGCTTCCGCGACTCACCGGAGTCCGCCGCCAAGGGCAACAGCATCCTCGTTCTCCCGTTCAAGAACATCAGCCCCGGTTCGGGCTCCGATTTTAGCTCCGGCCCGGTCGCCCCCCTTTACGGCTCCGCCCTCGCCGACGCCGTCGCTGCCCGCCTGGCCCGTATGCCTTCGCTTGTCGTCCGCCCTTCGAGCGCCCTGCTGCAAATGAATACCGCGCAGATGGACCCGCTCGAGATCGGGCA
Source organism: uncultured Acidobacteriaceae bacterium (assembly GCA_964246755.1). Taxonomy (GTDB): domain Bacteria; phylum Acidobacteriota; class Terriglobia; order Terriglobales; family Acidobacteriaceae; genus EB88. The sequence continues at coordinate 1,033 of CAXTSA010000270.1, read as the reverse complement.
GCGCCTGCTCGTCCGCTGGGTTCTGACCGGCAGCTTTCTGCGCGGGGCCGAGGGCTTTGACCTGAACTGGCAGCTGCTCGACGTGGTGGGCCAGAGCGTCGGCGGCGGCGGCGCGATCAGTGTCCCGTCCTTTGACCTCATCGCCGTGCAGTCGGAGATCTGCAATGACGTTTTTGCCTCCCTGCAGGGCATCGGCCAGATCAAGCTTGCGGAGCGCCCCGCCGGGCGCCCCGGCGTCCTCACCGGCGCACTCTCTGAGCAGTATCTCCAGGCCCGCGCCATGCTCTCCTCCTTTATGCAGCGCACCGGCAACCGCAACGATCTCGACCGCGCGCTCGAGCGTTTCGAGCAGGTCACCGGTGCCCTCGCGGCATCGCCCAGGGATGGGAATGCGCCGGTTGTCTCGCCTGCCTTCTCCCCGGCATGGTCCGGGCTCGGCATCACCCACCTTCAATACGTGCGCCACGGCTTCGGCGGCCACATGCACGTTATCGCCGCCCGCAAAGCCTTTGACCGCGCGCTTGAAATCGACCCCGGATCGGTCGAGGCCAATCTCTACCGCGTTTACATGCTGCTCTCGCGCGGCGAGAAAGAAAGCGCCCGCCACGGCATTGAGCACCTGCTCCACTCCGCCGGCAACGACGCCCAGGTCCATATGGTCGCCGGCATCACCATGCGACTTGACGGCATGTATGACTACGCCCTCGCCCAGTTCAACGCCTCGCTCCAGCTCGACCCCTCCAACGCGCCCATGATTTACAACCACCGCGCCCGGGTTTACCAGTACCAGAACCAGCTGGAGCTCGCCGGCGACGAGCTTGAAAAAGGCCTCACCCTTGAGCCGAACCATCCCCTCCTGCGCACCTCGCTCGCCTACGAGCGCATGAGGGAAAACGACATCCCGGCCGCCATCGACATCCTCGAGCGCGTCATTGAGGACGACAGCACAATGCGCCTCGCCTACCCCACCCTTGCTATGTGATACGTACAGGCCGGCGAACGAGAACGCGCAGCCGAGCTCATCGAGTAAAAC
>CAXTSA010000269.1:1039-4469 GCA_964246755.1 uncultured Acidobacteriaceae bacterium | reverse complement strand
GACGCAATCGTAATTGGCTCTGGATGCCGCCGAGCACACCCTGCATCCAGGCTCTCATCTGTCGATATCCGTAGGTTCGTAAACCAACGGCTTGACCATCTGCGTAGTCTACTTGCTGGGCAGCCGGCCGAAGCTCGACGGGCACTGCTGAAGCATGTGTCAGAGATCCGGATGGTTCCGCAGGCGGGAGACGGAAGGTCACGCTATGTAGCGGAGGGCAGGTGGAATCTGTTTGGGAAGGAGAAGGGTAGTCCCACTTCTCTCACTTCAGCGCCTACGTAAATTCGAATGGTTGCGGGGGCTGGATTTGAACCAGCGACCTTTGGGTTATGAGCCCAACGAGCTACCGGACTGCTCCACCCCGCTTTTTGATACTAGCAACGTCTACGCTCAGGGTCAAACGCGCTCCCGCTTGCGCTTGTTTTGTTCTCGCCTTCTCGCAAAAGCTTCTCGCCACAGGCAGCAGGAGGTGTGAAGGGTGCTCGACGGGCAAGTCGCGGGACCAGTCGCGCCCTTCTGCCGTCGCGCCCTAGTTGATCCGCTCATGCCCGTAACCGGCCTCTGTAAGCGCGGAGCGTAACTCGGTGATGTGCGCGGCTCCCCGCGTTTCCAGCGTCACATCAATCGCCGTGTAACCCAGGTTTACGCCGTAGTACGCCCGGTCATACGAGGTCTCGATAATATTCGCGCGCGCCTCCGCCAGAATGCGGGTTACCCCGTTCAGCGCGCCTGGCCGGTCAATCAGGTGGATCCTCAGCCGGGTGCGCCGGCCGTCTTTCACCAGACCGCGCTCGATCATCATAGCCAGCAGGCTCACGTCGATGTTGCCGCCGCACACCAGCACCGCCGTGCGCAGCGGCCGTCCGGCGCGGCTCAGCGTGGTACACAGAGACGTCCGACCCTGCAGCAGCGCCGCCAGCGCGACCGCGCCGGCACCCTCGGCCAGCGTCTTTTCGCTTTCCAGCAGCACCAGGATCGCCTGCGCGATCTCCTCCTCGTCCACCGTCACAACTTCATCGACATACCGCTCCACCATCGGGTACGTGAGCGCGCCGGCGCGCCGCACCGCGATCCCGTCCGCTACCGTGGCAGCGGCGGGCAGCGTTACCGGACCGCCGTTTTCGCGGGCCCGCAGCATCGACGGCAGCCGCTCTGTCTGCACCCCCACGATACGAATCGATGGTTTCGACTCCTTCAGCGCGCAAGCGATTCCGCTAATCAGTCCACCGCCGCCGATCGGGACGACCGCCGCCTCAAGGTCCTCGATCTGCTCCAGCAGCTCCAGCCCCAGGCTTCCCTGCCCCGCGATCACCGCCGGGTCATCGAAGGGGTGCAGAAACGTCCAGCCGCCCGCCACGCTCAACCGCGTCGCTTCGGCAAAAGCCTCGTCATAATTCGCCCCATGCAGAATCACCTCCGCCCCGTAGCCGCTTGTCTTCGCGACTTTGTTGAGCGGTGTCGTCTCCGGCATCACGATCCGCGCGTGGATGCCGTGCGCCGTCGCATGAAAAGCCACAGCCTGCGCGTGATTGCCGGCGCTCGCCGCGATCACGCCGCATGCGCGCTCCTCGGGCCCGAGTGTCAGGATCTTGTTGAGCGCCCCTCGCTCCTTGAACGCCCCGGTGCGCTGCAGGTTGTCGAGCTTGAGAAAAACCGTCTGCCCGGTCAGCGTCGAAAGCGCGGCCGAGTGTGGCGCGGGCGTGTACGCGATGCTGTCGCGAATCCGCCCGTACGCAGCCTTCACGTCATCAAGCGTGACGGCAAGCGAAACGGCTGGCTCGGAACCGGCTACAGCGGTGGGCCAATTCATGATTCCAGTCTCACCCACTGAGCCGGTCCCGTGCAAAGCAAATACGTGCACGCAGGGAGCGCTAGCTTGCTAACTCACCGCCTGTACCACCGCGTGCGGCTCGTCCGGCGCAATGCGATACCCGCGCCAGCCGTAATAAATGATGAACAAATAGCAGAGCATCGGCAGCACGAGCGAATGGTGAATCCCGTACCGGTCTGCCAAAGATCCCATCAGTACCGGAATCACCGCTGCTCCGACGATCGCCTGCACCAGTAGGCCGGAACCGCGCCCAGTAAGCGGACCCAGTTCGGCGACCGCTAGCGTAAAGATGGTGGGAAACATGATGGAGTTGAAGAGGCCAACGGCGAGGATCGTGACCACGGCAAAGTGACCCGTCCCGAGCAGCGAGCAGAGCACCAGCAGGCCTGCGCCCACCCCGCTCCAGGCAAGCAGTTTGTTGGGTGCGACACGCTGCATCACCGCCGAGCCGATAAACCGCCCGACCGCCATGCTGGCCCAGAAGAGAGAAACCAGCTTCGCCCCTTGTTCTAAAGGCAGGTTGCCGATGGTTGGATCGGCCAGGTACTTGGCCAAGAAACTTCCAACGCTGACTTCAGCGCCGCAATAAATGAAAATGGCGATCGCGCCAAGATACAGGTGCGGATGGTTCCACACGCTGTCCTGCTGAATGTTCAGGTTAGCCGGGCGGTAGTCGCGCGTCACCTCGAGGCGCGGGAAGCGATAAAACGCAATTGCAAGCGCGAGAACAATAACCGCTGCAGCGATGACGAGATAGGGCGACTTGATGCTGGCAGCTTGATGGATGCGACTCGCCGTCAACGCCGCGCCCTGCAGCGGGGCGCCGCTCGTCGAAGCCGCGGTGACGCCCAGGATAAATACGCCGCCGATGTAAGGCGCGACGGTATCCCCGAGGGTATTGAAGGCCTGGGTCAGATTCAGTCGGCTCGATGCGGTCTCAGGGGGGCCGAGGATTGTGACATACGGGTTTGCCGCTACCTGGAGCGTGGTGACGCCCGCAGCCAGCACTACCTCCGCGACGAGGAAGAGCCAATAGGTGGCGATCGTTGCGGCCGGTATAAACAGCAGCGCGCCGGCACCCATCGTGAGCAGACCGATGACCATGGTGCGTTGATAGCCGACCCACTCGATGAGTTTGCCGGCCGGCTGCGCAAAGATGAAGTACGAACCGAAAAAGGCAAGCTGTATAAACGCTGCCTGAAAATAGCTCAGGCCGAAGATGCCCTGGAGGTGGGGGATGACCGCATCATTCATGACCGTGCAGAAGCCCCACACGAAAAACAGCGTCGTCACCATCGCCATCGCGCTGTAGTTGGTGGTGCCGGGGGTAGAGGTGCTCAGGTTTCGGGTATTGCCTACGCTTGTAATCGCCATTCGTATCGTCGCGCTCGTCGTTGCGCCGCTTTCCCCTGCAGTCTGAGCGGTAGCCGCTCCCCGCAGTGTTGTAGTATCCCCCGCGCGCGCTGCTCAAAGCCTTCGCGGCAAAGGAGGAAACCGACCTGATGCTACATGATCCTGCTCGCTTTGCGCTTTGTCTCTCGCGCAAGAGGCAGTACTTTAGGGTTGTGACCGATTCCCAAAACGGGTTGCAAGCCGGCC
>CAXTSA010000269.1:0-1007 GCA_964246755.1 uncultured Acidobacteriaceae bacterium | reverse complement strand
GCGCTTCTGCGTGAAACTTTTCGCATGGCGCCTCGTCCGTAAGGGCTGAGGAGTGCCGCTCGTGCCTTTCGGCGGGCGCAGAAAGAGGAGAACCCGCAATGCCGCGTCCCAGGCTCCGCCACGCACTCTTCTTCGCAGCCCTCTCCCTCCCGCCTCTTTCGCTCGGAGCGCAAACCGCGCCGACCCAGGCAGCCCCCGCCAGCCCTCGCGCCGCGAACCTTATCGGCACCGTCACCGCCGTAAATAGCGGCCCCATCACCATCCATCGCGAAGGCGCGAACGCGGGCGATCTCTCCGTTGCCCTCACCCCGCAAACCAGGCTGCTCAGAACCGTCCCCGGCGAAACAAGCCTGAAAAGCGCTGTGCCCATGCAGGTCAGCGACCTCGCCGTCGGCGACCGCGTCCTGGTACGTCCAACCGGCGACGGCGATGCCGAGCACCCCACCGCGGCCATCCTCGTCGCCATGAAGCAGGGCGATATCGCGGAGAAGCACACGAAGGAATCCGAGGACTGGCAGCGACGCGGCGTCGCCGGCATCGTAGCCGCAGTCGACGAGGGCTCCGGCTCGGTCACCCTGCGCCCCAGCACCGGAGTCCCTCCGCTCGTCATCCACACCGCCGCGGCAACCGCCATCCGCCGCTATGCGCCCGATTCGACCTCCTTTGCGGACACGCACAAAGCCACGCTCACCGACATCCATCCCGGCGACCAGCTGCGGGCTCGCGGCCAACGGGATCCGGGCACTTCCTCTGTAGCCGCCGAGGAAGTCGTCGCCGGCTCCTTTCGCAACATCGCCGGCACGGTCCTCTCGATCGATAGCGGAGCAAACACCGTCTCCCTCACTGACCTCGCCACGAAGAAGCCGCTCACCCTGCGCCTGGAAAGCAGCACGCAGCTGCGCAAACTTCCGCCGGAACTCGCCGCCCGACTGGTGCGCCGCTCCGGGGGGTCCTCCGGGGCCGCCCGACAAGCCGCGGAACCGCAAGCCGCCGCAAATGCCGGCCCT
>CAXTSA010000268.1:0-4478 GCA_964246755.1 uncultured Acidobacteriaceae bacterium | reverse complement strand
TCCGCTTTGCGCGAGCGCTCCGGTCGCGCCAGCGGCTGGTTCTGGTCCGGCGCAGGGGCTCTGCCGAACTGGGCAACCGGGTAGCTGCGCCGGAAAAAATCGCGGCCCTTGCGCCCGACCGCCTCTACATCGATCCGCTTATCGCCGTCGCCTGCGCGCGCCTCCGCGATGAACTGCGTGGCCGAGCGCACAATGTTGGTTGAAAACGCGCCGGCAAACCCCTTGTCGCCCGAGATGATGATCAGCAGAACATTCTTCTCCGGACGCGCGACCAAGAGCGGGCTGCGCTGCTCATTCGTCGGCGGGTCCACGGCCTCCAGACGCCGCCGCAGAGAGGCCAGCACGCTTGCCAGGCTCACCGCGTAAGGCCGCGCATTGGTCATACGTTCCTGCGCGCGGCGCAGCTTGGCCGCGGCCACCATCTTCATGGCCTTGGTGATCTGGCGCGTGTTCTTCACGCTGCGAATGCGCCGCCGGAGATCGAGTACGTTCGCCACTTACTTTGCCGTCTCCTGCACTTGCTCGGATTGCTTGCTGTCAGCTGCGCCCTGCGCCTGCTCCGCGCCCTTCGCGTTGTCTTGTTCCTGCCCGGCGCCGCCGCCGGCGGTGGTCGCCGCACCGGGCTGCGAGCCGGCCGGGGTCTTCTGCTCGGCCTGCTTCTTCTCGTCCTCGCTCAGCTCCGCCACGGCATCCTTGCCCTTGGCCTGCTCATGCTCGCCCAGGAAGTTCTTCTTGTACTCCTCGGTCGCTGCTTTGAGCCGGCCGCGCAGGTCATCGTCCAGCGCCTTTTTCTCGGCGATGTCCTTAAGCAACGCCTGCTGCGAAGCGTCCAGGTACTTGTGGAACCCATCCTCGAAGGAGCGGATGTCCTCAACCTTGACGTCATCGAGCAGCCCCTGCGTCCCGGCAAACAGGATCGCCACCATGTGCTCCGGGGTGAGCGGGTGGAATTGGTCCTGTTTGAGCAGCTCGGTCAGTCGCTTGCCGCGGTTGAGCTGATTCTGCGTGACTTTATCCAGGTCTGAGCCGAACTGCGCGAACGCCGCCAGCTCGCGGTACTGGGCCAGGTCGAGCTTCAACGTCGAGCCCACCTGCTTGATCGCCTTGATGGCGGCCGAGAAGCCCACACGCGAGACGGAAAGCCCGACGTTGACCGCCGGTCGAATCCCGGAGTTGAACAGGTCGGTCTCGAGGAAAATCTGCCCGTCGGTGATCGAAATCACGTTGGTCGGGATGTACGCGGACACGTCGCCGGCCTGCGTTTCGATGATCGGCAGCGCCGTCAGCGATCCCCCGCCTTTTTCCTTGCTCATCTTGGCCGAGCGCTCCAGTAGACGCGAGTGGAGATAGAACACATCGCCCGGGTAGGCCTCGCGGCCCGGCGGACGCCGCAGCAGCAAGCTTAGTTCGCGATATGCGACCGCGTGCTTCGACAGGTCGTCATAGATCACAAGCGCCGCCTTGCCGTTGTCGCGGAAGTACTCGCCCATCGCGGTTGCCGCGAAGGGAGCCAGGTACAGCAGCGGCGCGGGCTCGGATGCCGAGGCGGCCACGACGATGGTGTAGTCCATCGCGCCGTTCTCGGTCAGCGTCTGCACCACCTGCGAGACCGAGGACCGCTTCTGCCCGATCGCGCAGTAGATGCAGATGAGGTCGTTTTTGGCATTGTTGATGATCGTGTCGATGACCACCGCCGTCTTGCCCGTCTGGCGATCGCCGATGATCAGTTCGCGCTGGCCGCGGCCGATAGGGATCATTGCATCGATGGCCTTGATGCCCGTCGACATCGGCTCCTTGACCGGCTGGCGGTCGATCACACCCGGCGCGAGCCGCTCGACCGGCAGCGTCTCGGTCGTTTCGATCGGCCCCTTGTCGTCGATCGGCAAACCAAGCGAGTTGACCACGCGGCCCACCAACGCATCGCCTACGGGCACGCTCATGATTTTGCCGGTGCGCTTGACCTGGTCGCCCTCGCGGATCTCCGAGCCCTCGCCCATCAGCACCACGCCGACCTGCTCTTCTTCGAGCGCCAGCGCCAGTCCCATGATGTCGTGCGGGAACTGAACCAGCTCCCCGGCCATCACCTTGTCAAGGCCATGCACCCGCGCGATGCCGTCGCCGACCGACACCACTGTGCCTACCTCGTCGACCTGCATCCGGTTGTCGTAGTTCTGGATCTCCTCCCGTAGGAGGCTCGTAATCTCGTCCGCGTTAATCTTTGCCATCGTTTTCCTTGCAGTCCTTGCATGTCGCCGGCGATCGCCAAGCTTTTGAATACTATCCCGACCAACGGGAGGGCCACATGAGCCCGGCACCCGAGCCCCGCGCCACCCCCACCGAAGGTGGCGCCAACCGCGCAAACGGTTTTATCCGCCCGCTAGCGCTTCTTTCAATCCATCCAGCCGCCCACGCACACTTCCATCGTAGACCGTCGAGCCGATGCGCAGCCGCGCCCCGCCCAGCAGCGCCGGGTCGGCGCGAAAAGTCGCCTCTACCCGCTTGCCGGTCAGCTCGTGAATTTTCGCTTCCACCGCGCGCTGCTCTTCCTCGCTCAACGCCCGTGCGCTGGTCCATTCCACTTTGTCGATGTGTAGATCGCCGCGCAGCATCCGGCGAAACTCGCCCAGGATCTCCGGAAATGCCTCGATGCGCTCATGGTTCACGATCACGGCCAGGAAGTTACGCACCGGCTTCGACATGCTCAGCCGCCCGTTCAGCTTGTCGAGCAAGTCCACTTTCTGCTTGGCCGGGAACGAGGGGTCAAGAAACACGTTGCGCAGCGGCACACTCTCGCGCCAGGCATCGTCAAAGTCGCCCAGTTCGCGGTCCGCCGCCTCCACGTCCGCGTGGTTCGCTTCCAACACATCAAGCAGCGCCCGCGCATATCGGGCAGCGTAGAGGGTCGCCATCAGTTCTGCTCCTTGCCGATCCGCGCCGCAAGGCCTTCAAGAAACTCGTCGATCATGACCGTATCGAGCCGGGCCCGGTCGCCTTCCGGGGTCAGACGGACCCGCTCGGCCGCACGGTCCACCGCCAGGTCCGAGGCATACCGCTTGAGCCCGCGCTCCGCCGCGCTCTGCGCCGCCTTGATATCCGCCTCGGCCGAGCGCACGATGCGCTGCCGCTCCTCTTCGATCGACGCGCGAATCCGCTCTTCTTCCGCCTTGCCGGTCTCCGCTGCCTGCTTCCGCAGAACCTCCACCTCGGACCCGAGCGAGGCGAGACGAGCCTCGACGCGGTCCATCCGGGCCTGCGCGTCCACCGTAGCCTGGCGAGCGCGGACCAGGTCATGCTCCACGCCTTTCCGCTTGGCGCGATAGATTCCCGGCAGGTATTTGAGCAGGAAATAGAGGACGACGGCAATCAGCACGCCGGAGTTGAAATCCTCAAAGTCCCGGGCAGCCTGCGCCGTGGAGATCCCCATGTGCCGGGCCAGAAACTGCACGGACGGGGAATGCGCGTAACTTTCCAGCTGACTATTTGTATCTGGCGCGTCCATCGCGCTGGTGGTGGTGCCGGTGGTGATCGGCTGCGGCTGCTTGCCGCCCTGCGCGTGCGCCAGAGGGAGAGCCGTTAGCAAGGAGGCACAAAACAGGAAGGAACCACCCCAGCGCAGAAAATGACGCATCAGGAACGGACCTCCTGGCGCTCACCGGCGGCCGAGGCCTGCTCGCCTTGCCCTCCTGGCGACACCGTAGACGGCAAAACCTCGGCAAGGATCTGCCCGGCCAGCGCGTCGATGGAGGCATCCATGGACGCCCGCGACTGCCGGGCGTCGGCCTCGATTGTTGCGCGGGCTTCACGCACCTGCGCGGCAGCCCGCTCCCGCGCTTCGGCGATCGCCCGGTCCCGCGCGGTATTCCAGCCGGCAATCTGTTTTTCCCTGGCCTGATTGATCTCAAGCCGCGCCGCGCGCAGCCGGGCTTCATACTCCTGCGCCTTGGCCTCGGCTATCGCGGTCGCGGCATGCGCCTTTTCCACCGTCCCCGCGGTCCGCTCGCGGCGGGTCGCCAAGGTGCGCTGGAGCGGCATATGCACCAGGGTGGTGTAACAGAATACAAGAAGCAGAAACAGGATCACTGTTGGCACCGAGCCAAGGAACAGGTCACCGAGTTCGCGAAAGAGTTCGTCCATACGGGTATGTGTGCCGGCGAAGCAAAACAGGTGAAGGGAAGCTGCGCAAACGGTTCATGGAACCCGGTCGGTGCCGGCTCCGTTGTGCGCGCTCCCCTATAGATACCACAGGGAGACGAAAAAAGGCGACTTCCAGGGGCAAGCGCCTTCAGGGAAGAGCCATTGTGAGAGACTTGGGTCGTAGCTCGCGCGCTTACTCCGCGGCCACGCGAAACCGCCGCCAGCGGCCCAGCAGCGAGCGCGGGAGCAATCGCCGCTTCAGCCAGCCGCCGAGTTGCCGTGGCGATCGCCTCATCGCTTTTGCCCGGGTTTGAGCACGTAACCGCGTCCGCGCACCGTATGGA
>CAXTSA010000267.1:0-4484 GCA_964246755.1 uncultured Acidobacteriaceae bacterium | reverse complement strand
TGTTCCAGCCCATCGATGCGGAGACCACGCCCGGCCGCACCCGCGTGCTGACCATCGCACGCAGGCAAATGGCCCCGCGCTCATTCCGCACCGCCACCCGGTTCCCGTCGCGGATCCCTCGCGTTTCGGCATCGATTGCATGCATCTCCAGCCGGCCCAGCGTCTCGCGCTCCATCTGCCGGTGCGCCGGGTGGTTCGCAAAGGTCGAGTTCATATAGTTGCCGCCCTTGCGCGGCAAAAACTCGAGCATGCCCCCCTCGGCTGGCTCGCCGGAATAAAAGCGTGACTCCGCCGGCGGGTGAAACGTCGGCATCGCGTCGAGGCCCCGCGCGCGCAGGCTTTCGGAGCGGAACTCGACCTTGCCCGACGGAGTAGGGAAGACGCCGTCGCTGAACGGCCGAAACGGCTCGCCCCACGCTTCCGACGGAAAGCGCAGCCGCTCGCTGCCCCCGTTGGCCCGCAGGCTGGCGCGCGTAATGCCTCGCATCAGCACGTCCGCTTTTTCAGGCGATTCTTCGCGCAAGGCCTGCGCCATCAGCACCTCCTCGTCGTCGTCGAAGCAGGGCTCCCGAAATCCCATGCGCCGCGCCAGCTCTCTGAACAACCGCACATTCGACCGTGCCTCCCCAGGCGGCGCAATGCTGCGCTCTGAAAGCTGAACATGGTGGTGCCCATAAGCGCCCTGCACATCCGTGTGCTCCAGGAAGGTGGTCGCGGGCAGCACGATGTCCGCGTAGTCGCAGGTATCGGTAAAGCTCTGCTCATGGACGACGGTGAACAGCTCCGGCCGAGCGAGGCCGGCCAGCACCTTGCCCTGGTCCGGCGCGATCACCGCGGGGTTCGAGTTGTACACGAACAGCCCGTGCACCGCCGGGTCGCCGAGCTTCGTCAGCGCTTCGCCAAGCAGCGTCATGTTCACCACCCGCGCGGGCCGCCCCAGAGGGCTGCTGTTCATCAGGTCGGGCCGCTCCAGAGCCTGCTTGTCGAACGAGAAAGCGCCGGAGGTGGAAAGCTGCAACCCGCCCCCCAGGTGAGCCCACGCCCCGGTCAGCGCGGGCAGCATCGCGATCGCCCTCGCCGCGGCCCCACCATTCTCGCTGCGCTGCACGCCGTAGTTCATGCGGATCACCGCGGGCTTCACGGTCGCGTAGGCCCGGGCCAGCTCTTCGATCGCGGCCGCCTCAATCCCGGTCCACGCCGCAACCTGCGCGGGCGTGTACGGGCGCACATGCTCGCGCAACTCCCCCAGCCCATGCGTGTGCGCGGCCGTCCACGCACGGTCTTCCAGCCCATCGCGCAGGATCACGTGCATCCATCCAAGCGCAAGCGCCGTATCCGTGCCAGGGTGGATCGCCAGGTGCTGGTCGGCCAGTCGCGCGGTCCGCGTTTCATAAGGGTCGATCACCACCAGCCGCGCCCCACTGCGCCGCGCCTGCTCTACCTGCGGCCACAGATGGACGTTGTTGCTGTGGATGTTCGCGCCCCAGGCCACGATCAGCCGCGCGTGATGGAAATGCTCTGTATCGGTCCCGAGCTTGCGGCCGTACACCGACAGCAGCGCCTCCCCGCCGGCGCTCGCGCAAATCGTGCGGTCCAGCTGCGAGGCCCCAAGCCGGTGGAAAAATCTCCGGTCCATGGAGCCATAGCCGAGCACACCAATGGTGCCCGCATACGAGTACGGCAGCACAGACTCCGGCCCATGCGCGCGCGCGATCTCTGCCAGCCGCCGCGCAACTTCGTCGAGCGCCTCGCCCCACCCAATCCGCTCAAACACCTCGCGTTCCTGCCCCGGAGCCAGCGGACCCTTGGGCACCCCAGGCCGCCGCCGCAGCGGATACAGCACACGATCGGGCGCATACACCCGGTCGAGATACTTCGCCACCTTGCCGCACAGAAATCCCCGTGTCACCGGGTGCCCGGGGTCGCCCGCAAGCCGCACCGCGCGCCCCGAGTCCGTATCGACGGTGACCAGAACCCCGCAGGAGTCAGGGCAGTCAAGCGAGCAGACACCGCGCGTCGTTTGCATGGCCATGGCAGTATTTTAGGCGCGCGACCTCCCGCGAAAGACATCCTCGAGCGCGGTCGTACCCTGTACATGCTCCACGCCCTCACCGCCGTGGAAGCCAATCAGCCCGCTCGAAAAACCCGCCGCCATCTCGACCATGTCCGCGGCAGCGCCCGTGGTCAATCCAAGGCCCTCGTACATCGCCTGGCGATGCTCGGGAGGCACCAACTCAGCCTCGACCGTCAGTCCAAGCTCCCGGCCCAACACCGCGGCTACGTCCCGGATCGAGTACTGCCGCGGTCCTTCCAGCTCCACCGTGCGCTTTCCGCTCCACCTCTCCGTCAGCAGGCGCGCCCCCAGCCCACCGATATCCTCCGTCGCAATCATGGGCCGCGCGCGGTCGAGCGGCTCGATCGTGACCGGCAGCTTTCCCGTCTCCTTCACTCGCCCCAGCAGCGGCAGAAAGTTCTCCATGAAGAGAGCAGCCCGGATCGAAGCCGCATCGATAGGCAGCGCAAATAACTCCTGCTCCATGTCGTGCAGCTTCAAAATCGCACCTGTCCCTTCAGCCTGCTCCGCTCCCTCTGACGACAGAAACACAACTTTCGGTACATGCGCGGCCTGCAGCGCATGGCAGATCGCGGCCAGCGCAAGCGCGTGTTCCGTGCGCGGGTCCTGCGATTCGTACAGCGGCGGTGTCATCACAAACACGCCCTCAGTATGCTCAAACGCCATCTCCAGCCGACTCGCATCCTCGACGGAAGCCGCGAACGGCTCAGCCCCCAGCGCCTTCAGCGGACCGCCTTTGCTCTCATCCCGAACCAGCGCGCGCACTCCCTTGCCCTGCGCCCGCAGCGCACGTACGACCGCCCCGCCTACCTGTCCCGTGCTTCCCGTGACTGCATACATATCCTGCGCCTCCCAGTCGTTTGGATGACTGTTTCACCCGGACGGATGCGGATGCGCGAGCAAGCGGCCCGCATGTGTCCGGGCCACATCCAATAGGAAACAACCGCAGCGCGGGGGAGACAATCGATGAGCTTGAAGGAAGCACTGGGACTTGGAGCAGACCGCAAAGTGCGCTACGCGATCGTGGGGCTCGGCGATATATCGCAGGAAGCAATGATGCCGGGCGTCGAGCACACCGGCAACTCGCAGATCACGGCGCTGGTCACAAGCGATGCGGAAAAAGCGAAACAGCTCGCCGAAAAATACGATGTAGAACACACCTACACCTACGAGCAATACGCCGAACTGCTGCGCTCCGGCCGTCCCCCGGACACCTTCGATGCAATCTACCTCGGAACCCCGAACTGGCGCCACGCCGAGTTCGCCGTGCCCGCGCTTGCGGCCGGCGTCCACGTGCTGCTCGAAAAGCCGATGGAAGTCTCCTCGGAACAGTGCGAGACAATCATCGCCGCGCAGAAGGCCTCGCATGCCAAGCTGATGATCGCCTACCGGCTTCACTTCGAGCCGGGCACAGTCGACGCGATCGAGCAGGTGCGCTCAGGCGAGCTGGGCGAAGTGTTTCTGTTCAGCTCCACGTTCGCGCAGATGCTCGACCCCGCGAACCACCGCGCAACCTCGGGCGTTCTGGCCGGTCCCGTGCTCGACATGGGCCCCTATCCCGTCAATGGTGTCCGCAACCTGTTCGACGATGAGCCGTCTGAAGCCTTCGCGACAGGTACGCGGCACCCCGAGGCCGGCTTCGGCGACTTCGACGACACCGTCAGCGTCCTGCTCCGGTTCCCGAAAAACCGGCTCGCGCAGTTCACCGTCTCCTACTACGGCAACAAGCTTGACTCCTACACCGTAGTCGGCACAAAAGGCTCGCTCGAGATGAACCCCGGCTACATGTACGGCAAGCCGCTCGAGCAGCACAGCGTCATCGGCAAAGACGAAAAGCATAAAGCCTTCAAGAACACCGACCACTTCGGCGGCGAAATGAAATACTTCTCCGACTGCATCCTCAACGACCGTGAGCCCGAGCCCGATGGGTCCGAGGGCCTGGCCGACGTGCGCGTGATCGAGGCCATCCATCGCAGCCTCAAAAGCGGGCAATGGGAAAAGATCGTGCCGACAGAGATCACTCGCCGCATCACGCCGGACCAGGTGCAGGACCTGCGAGCCCAAAGCGCTCCGGAGTTAGTGCACACCAGCTCGCCGGCACGCGGCGAGGAAAAAACGCCGAAGAACTAAGATTTCCGAGTTACTGGAAATAAAAATCGTCATCCTGAGCGAAGCCGTGAGCGCTTCGCTCCAAAGGACCTGCTTTTCCGGCCGCCCGGCAAGGCACTCGATCCTGACGCGAACCAACCACAAAGGCGGAGGCCACTCCTCACCCCAGACACATAGCCGCAAGCAGCGCAACCCGCGGCGCCAGATGCCGCCTCACCGCATGCTCATGCCGCGCATGCGCCCCCGCCCCCACCGCGCCCATCCCGTCTTCGCTCCCCTCCTTCATCCTCCGCAATTCCTC
>CAXTSA010000266.1:0-4490 GCA_964246755.1 uncultured Acidobacteriaceae bacterium | reverse complement strand
GCCGCGTGTTCTGATCGTTTGCTGGCCGACGTTGCAGGTGGGGTCCTGGCAGCGGAGGCCGGGCGCCACGGCGACGACGTGGGTCCGCGACTGCATGGCAGAGGCTTCCTCGACGGTAAGGCGGCGGCGGGCGAGCAGCTCCGGGGTGGGCTGGACGCCGATAGGCAGGTGGAAGACAAAGATGGAGTTGGTGCCGAAGGAGTCGGCGAAGGCGCCGACCTTGTTGTTGAGGCCGGTGATGATGGAGGAGATGATGATGACGGTGGCGACGCCGATGACCACGCCGAGGATGGTGAGCGAGGAGCGCATGCGGTTGGCGCGGAGGGATTCAAGCGCCATGCGGAGGGTTTCGCCGACTCTGCCGAGGTTCATGGGTGCTCCGTGGTGGCGGTGGTGCGATAGCTGCGCTGAATCAAAAGCAGGTCTTTGACTACGTTCAGGATGACACCATTTTTTGTTAATGACACTCTTTTGCTGCTCACACCCTTGTTGCTGGTTACAGCCTCGTTGTTCGTAGTTTAGAGACGACGGATCAGAGCTCCGAGCGGAGAGCGACGATGGGGTCGAGGCGGGCGGCTTTGCTGGCGGGGTAGACGCCGAAGAAGATGCCGACCGAGGTCGCGACGACGAGGCCTGCGATAACCGACCAGGAACTGATCTGCGCGGGCCAGCCGACTGCCATTGAGATGACGAGCGAGAGGCCGGCGCCGATGGCGATGCCAATAACGCCGCCGATTGCGGACATGGTGGCGGACTCGACGAGGAACTGGAGCAGGAGGTCGGCGCGGCGGGCGCCGAGGGCTTTGCGGATGCCGATTTCGCGGGTGCGCTCGGTGACCGAGACCAGCATGATGTTCATGATGACCACGCCGCCGATGACCAGCGAGATGGATGCTACGCCGACCAGGACCATGCTGAAGGAGGAGGAGATGCTTTTCCAGAGGTCGACGAGGGAGCCGTTGGTCTCGACGGTGAAGCTGTCGTCGGCGCCGGGGGCGTCATGGCGGACGTTGCGGAGGATGGATTTGGCTTCGTCGGAGGCTTCCTCCATGGCGGCCGAGCCGCCCGGGGCCTTGATGTAGAGGCGGAGCGACTGGTGCAGGCCGTGGGAGTGCATGTAGGTGCTCAGCGGCATGTCGACGTAGTCGTCCTGGCTTTGGCCGAGGGTGGAGCCCTGGCGCTCGCCCTCGCCGATGACGGTGTAGACGTTGCCGTCGACGCGGATCTCCTTGCCGACGGGGTCGGCGCCGTTCATCAAGTGCTGGACGACGTCATAGCCGACGACCGCGACGTGCGCGCCGGTCTTCTCGTCGGACTCGGTGAGCTCGCGGCCGGCGGTGATGATGAGCGCTTTCATGGACTGCATGGAAGGGGTCCAGCCGCTGATGGTAGTGGTGGTGCTGGACTGGGTGCCGTAGACGACTTTGCCGCTGGTGTTGAGCTGCGCGCCGGTGAGGGCGCAGTGGCGGCAAGCGTCGCCAAGCGCCTGGAACTGTTCATAGGTAAGGTTTTTGCGGCGGTTGTATTTGACGTAGGTGGCGTAATCGAAGATGACGGACGGCAGCTTGGTGACGGTGATGACGTCGGCGCCGTTGCCGCTGAGCTTGGTGGCGACGTAGTGGTTGGCGCCGTTGACAAGGGTGATGACGGTGATGACAGAGGCTACGCCGATGACCATGCCGAGCAGGGTGAGTACGGTCCGGAGCTTGTTGGCCCAGAGCGACTGCACGGCGATTCGGATGGACTCAGTCCACTGCATACGAGAGGGTTGCTCGCGATGAGTGTAGCAGCAGGCCGGAGCGGTGGCGGCTTCCATTTTCGTTTCGCGTAGCCGAAGGGTGTTGCGTACTGGCGCGGCGCATGGATATGCACTGTCTCGTTCTGCGTCACTGAAGTGGACAGTGACTGGGGAGAACAACCCTAACCAGCGTTTTGGTTACTAACAGACGGCAAGAGCATTGTTCGCGGCTTGCCGCAGTTCTGCTGTTTTTTGAGGGTTTTGGCATTTCAGGAGGTCTCGAGCGTGGCGAAATCAGTTTTTACATCCTTACTAGCTCCACACACGAAGGTGACCGAGGAGCAGCTTGCGACAGAAGAGGGGATTCTGGCGCTTGGTGAAAACCTCAGGGCATTGAACCGGCGGCGTTTTCTCTCGACCCTTGCCGCTGCGGGAGCGATCGCGGCCGCGGGCGGCGGCGTCGCAGGTCGGGCAGCGCAGGCGCAGGCGGCCGCAGGGCCGTCGGTGGTCGACGTGTTGAACTTCGCGCTAAATTTTGAGTACCTGGAGGCGAACTTCTACATCGCCGGGGCGAATGACGCGACGACTACGCCGCCGCTTACGTCAGCGCAGACCGGCACTGCCGGCAACATCACTAATTTGCCGATGGTGACGCTCACCGGCAACCAGCAGAACGTGGCCGCGGCGCTGGCAATGGACGAGTCGAACCACATTACGGTGCTGCGGTCGGCGATCAGCCAGCTTGGCGGTACCGCGATCAACGAGCCCGATATTGACTTCAGCGCGGGCGGAACGGTGCCGCCGATCACAACGAATGTGGCGTTTTTCGCGGCGGCGCGGCAGTTTACGGCACTGGGTAACAGCGCGTATGCGGGGGCGGCGGCGGATCTGATCAGCCAGCCGGCGATCCTGCAGACGGCAGCGCAGATACTGGGGGCTGAAGCGCAGCACCTGGGCGTGGTGAACTACCTTTGCGCGATGCTCGGCATATTGCCGGGGCCGACCGCGGACAAGCAGATCGATGCGCAGGATGTGCCGCCGAACGGTACCGCGGCAATCTTCACGGTGACGCCGATCGCGGTGACGCAGGCAAATCCGGCGCCGGCCGTGGGTATCGCGAGGACGCCGCAGCAGGTGCTGGGGGTGGCGTACGGGGTTTCAACGCCGACGACCGTCACGCCGACTGCCGGCATTGCCAAGGGTGGGTTCTTCCCGAATGGAGTGATGGGCACGATCGTTTCAACCTAAACCTGAGCGTGATTCAGGCTGCCCGGACCGCGTCCTGCCTTAAGAAAAGGCGGATTACCAGGGAAGTTCCAAAGCGAGTGTTGGGAGACACGCTTATGTCGAAGTATCGCAATGCATCACTGCTGCAGCCCGGGGAACGAGTGACCGATGAGCAGCACGAGAGCTTTTGAGCGCGCGATGTCGCGGCTGAATCGTCGTAGCTTTATGGCCCGCGCGGGGCTGGCTGCCGGCGCGGTTGGGTTAGCGGGTTGCAGCAACAGCAGCAGCGTAACGCCGCCGCCGGCGCAGACACCGCCTTCGGTGGCGGATATTTTGACTTTCGCGCTGAATCTTGAATACCTGGAAGCTACCTTTTACTTGACGCTGGCGACAGGCAGCGGCTTGCAGGCGGCGGATATGGGTTCGAGCCCTGGCGCTGTAACGGGCGGGCTGGGTAAGGTTTCGTTCGCGCTGCCGGGGGTGCAGGACCTGGTGAACCAGTTGGCCGCGGATGAGCAGGCGCATGTGCAGTTTCTGCGTGCGACGCTACAGTCGCTGAGTGCGACGCCGGTGGATATGCCGGCGCTCAATCTTGCGGCGCTGGGCCCGGTGACGAACGATGCGCAGTTTCTGGCAATTGCGCGGTCGCTCGAGACCACCGGCACGAGCGCGTATGAAGGCGGCATCACCTACCTGACGTCAAACCCGGCGGCGCTGACCTATGCCGGGCAGGTGCACGATACCGAGGGCCAGCACGAGGGTACGCTGCGCCAGTACTGCGTCGCGAACGGGATTACCTCGCCCGCGGTGGATGCGAACGATATCCCTCCGACCGCGACGGCGATCTTCAACACGAGCGCTACGTCGGGGCTGAATACATCGCGAAATACGTCGCAGGTACTGATGATTGTATACGCGAATACGGCACTGAACATCACTTCGGGCGGGTTCTTTCCTAGCGGGGTGAATGGGAATATCAAGAGCACCTAGACCTGATTGCCGGGAAGGTACGCAAGAAGGCCACCCGCGCGGGTGGCCTTTCTTGTGCAATGATGCGCGGGCAGCCTGTAAGCCGAATTCTGTCGAGGACGGCCATTCCTCTAGGCACGCCATTACTGACGCGCTCCAGCAACCTACCCGGAGGTTTCCGCCGGTCCGGCTCTTGCGAACCAGGCCGTAGCTCCCGTGGGCGCGCCGGGCCGGCACGCACAGCAGCCGTGGAGCCGGGCTACTGTTCCCTCCCTATTTGGTCTTGCTCCGTGTGGGGTTTACCCTGCCTCCGCCGTTGCCGCCGGAGCGGTGCGCTCTTACCGCACCTTTTCACCCTTACCGGTCGCTTGGGCCTCGCAGCCTTTGCGCCCGGCGGTATCTTCTCTGTGGCACTGGCCGTATCTCGAGCTTTGAGGCTCGGACCCCGGACGTTATCCGGCACACTGCCCTGCGGAGTTCGGACTTTCCTCTCCCGTGCTTGCGCTTGCGCGCGCGCCCGGCAGCGGCCGCCCAGCTGCCCGCTTGAACAGTGTAC
>CAXTSA010000265.1:464-4502 GCA_964246755.1 uncultured Acidobacteriaceae bacterium | reverse complement strand
CCAACGTCGCGCTGCCCCACATCGCCGGCTCGCTCGGCGCCAGCAGCGACGAGGCCACCTGGGTCCTCACCAGCTACCTGGTCGCCTCCGCCATCGTGCTGCCCATCTCCGGCTGGCTCCAGAACCGCTTCGGCCGCAAGCGCTTCTACATGACTTGCGTCGTGCTCTTTACCGCATCGTCGATGCTGTGCGGGCTTGCACCCTCGCTTCCGCTGCTCATTCTGGCGCGCATCCTGCAAGGAGTCGGCGGCGGGGGCCTGGCGCCGAGCGAGCAAGCCATCCTCGCCGATACCTTCCCGGTCGCCATGCGTGGGCAGGCCTTTGCCGTCTACGGCATGGCGGTCGTGGTGGCCCCGGCGATCGGCCCTACGCTGGGCGGCTGGATCACCGACAACTACAACTGGCACTGGATATTGTTCATCAATCTGCCAATCGGCCTGCTGTCACTGGGGCTGAGCTGCCACATGGTCGAAGACCCGCCCTACCTGCTTCAGAAGCGGGTGACCGCGGCGCGGGAATCGGTCGACTTCGTTGGACTCGTAACCGTTGCGGCCGGCGTGGGCTCGCTTGAGTTCGTCTTCGACAAGGGGCAGGAAAAGGACTGGTTCGGCTCGGACCTCATCACGTCCTTTGCCGTGATCGCTGCCTGTTTTCTCGTCTTTTTCGTCGTGTGGGAATGGCAGCACAAGAACCCCGTTGTCGACCTGAAGCTGCTGCGCATCCGCAATTTCGGCACCTCGGTTGCGCTCCAGTTCGTGCTCGGGATGGTGCTGTTCGGCACCACGGTGCTCATCCCGCAGTTCCTGCAGTCACTGCTTGGCTACACGGCCGAGCGCGCGGGTATGGCGCTGTCGCCGGCCGGCCTGGCCATGATGTGCATGATGCCCCTTGCCGGCAACGTTGTCGGCCGGGTACGTGACCCGCGCATCCTCGTGTCGGCCGGCTACCTGGTCACGGCGATCGGTCTCTACAACCTGACGCGGCTCGATCTCGATGTATCCTTCGGCACCATCGCGCTCTGGCGCGTGTTCCAGGTGCTGGGGCTTGCATTTATCTTTATCCCCATCAGCACACTCAATTACGTCGGCGTGCCGCGCGAGAAAAATAACCAAATTTCCGCCCTGTCAAATTTCGCCCGCAACCTGGGCGGCTCCTTCGGCACCGCGATGCTCACGACGTTTCTGGAGCGGACGGCGCAGACACACCAGTCCACGTTGGGCGCAAACAGCACAGCCGGCGGCTATGCTTACTCGAACTTCGTCGCGCAAACGCAAGCCGCGCTAGAGAAAATGGGCTACGCCGGCGCGGCGCAACTGGCGCAGGGGCAGGCCTATCGGGAGCTGCTGCGCCAGGCCAACATGCTCTCCTACCAGAACGCCTTCTGGCTGCTCTCCTTTGCCATCGCTCTGCTGGTGCCGGTTCCGTTCCTGATGCAGCGGCCGCCACGGGTGCGCCCCGGCCGCGCGCTCGAGCACTGAGTTTCAGGCGAGCCGCCCGCACACCGTCGGCAAAGCAAGTACGATAAGAGCTTGTGTCCAGCGGCGGTGTACGCCTGCGAGCGCCGGCTCCAACTTTCACGGAGCGTTGCGGTGCGCGGGGTTGCGGCTATGGTACGTTTCATCCGAACGGGAATTTGGAAACTGGGCTCGTCCGCAAGGGCGTAATCTCTGGAGGGTTCAACATTGGGCAAAAGCATGGTTCCCAAGCGTCTTTTCTTCACCAAGGGCGTGGGACGGCACAAGGAACGGCTGACGTCGTTTGAAATGGCACTGCGCGACGCGGGCGTGGCTTCGCAGAACCTGGTTCGGGTGTCGTCGATTTTTCCGCCGAACGCGAAGCTGATCAGTCGCAAGGAAGGGCTGACGTATCTGTCGCCGGGCGAGGTGGTCTTCGCGGTCATCGCGGAAAACTCGACGAGGGAGCCGCACCGCCTGGTCACCTCATCAATCGGCGTAGCGATCCCGACCGACCGCAATACCTACGGCTACCTGAGCGAGCACCACTCCTTCGGCGAGACTGAGGAGCAGGCCGGCGAATACGCCGAGGAACTGGCGGCCGAAATGCTCGCAACCACGCTCGACGTAGAGTTCGATCCGGACAAGAGCTGGGACGAAAAGAAGGAAATCTACAAGATCTCGAACAAGATCGTCCGCACGGCCAACGTCACGCAATCCGCCGTGGGCGACAAGCGCGGCCTGTGGACGACGACGCTGGCCGCCGCCATTCTCATTTTCGAGTAAGCGCGGCGCAGATGAAGAAGGGGCGCGGGCTTCGGCTCGCGCCCCTTTCGCTTGCCCGCGAGGGCTGACGTTTTGCCCGGTGAGGCTCTGCATATCTGCACCTTCGGAGCAGCGCCGAGCGCGGCGGGGCAGATCCTGCGCGTGGCTGTAACACCGGCACAGTAAACTTGGGGTATCCCATTCGCTGCCAAGGACTTCCATGTCAACCAACTTCAACTTCCGCGTCGGGCTGGTGCAGATGCGCTGCACCCCCGACCCGGATGAAAATCTAGAACTTGCCGCCGCGTGGGTCCGCCGCGCTGCCCGCGAAGGTGCGCAGGTCATCTGCCTGCCGGAGCTGTTTCGCACACAGTATTTTTGCCAGCGCGAAGATACGGCCCTGTTCGACCTGGCCGAGCCGATCCCCGGGCCGAGCACGGAGCGGCTGGGCGCGGTCGCGCGCGAGGAGCGCGTGACGGTGATCGCGTCTCTCTTTGAGCGGAGGGCGCCGGGGCTCTATCACAATACCGCCGCGACCCTCGGCGTCGATGGGGCGGTCACCAGCCTGTATCGCAAGATGCACATCCCCGACGACCCGCTTTACTACGAGAAGTACTACTTCACGCCGGGCGATCTGGGCTATCGGGCATACGACACGGCGGTCGGCCGGGTCGGCACTTTAGTTTGCTGGGACCAGTGGGACCCCGAGGGCGCGCGCATCACAGCGCTTCAGGGCGCGAACGTGCTGTTCTACCCCACCGCGATCGGCTGGCACCCGTATGAGAAAGCCGAGCACGGGGCCGCACAGTACGACGCCTGGCAGACCATCCAGCGCAGCCATGCTATCGCCAACGGCGTGTACGTCGCCGCGCCCAATCGCGTCGGCATGGAGCACGGCGACATCCGGGGCAACCGCGCCGAGGCGCCGGGACTTGAGTTCTGGGGCGGCTCGTTCATCGCGGACCCGTTCGGGCGCGTCGTCGCCCAAGCTTCGCACGACAGCGAGGAAATCCTCACCGCCGAAATCGATCTCGCCCACCTCGAAGAACAGCGACGCAACTGGCCGTTTCTGCGCGATCGACGCATCGACTCCTACGGGCCGATCGTGCACCGGTTTCTCGACGCGACCACACCCGGAGACTTAAAGTGATACTTGAAGGAACGCCACGCGAGCATGGCTACCGCATGCCGGCCGAGTGGGCGCGGCACACGGCAACCTGGATCGCCTGGCCACACAACCCGAGCGACTGGCCGGGGCGTTTCCAACCAATTCCCTGGGTATATGCGGAGATCGTGCGGGCTTTGGCGCGTGTGGAGCGGGTCGAAATCCTCGTCAACGACGAGGCCGCGGAAAAGCGAGCGACGGCGATTCTCCGCCGAGCCGAGGCCGATCTCGAGCAGGTACGCTTCCACCAGTGGCCCACCAACCGGGTCTGGACGCGCGACTCGGGCCCGATCTTCATCAAGGACCGGGAAGGCAAGACGGCGATCACCAACTGGTGCTTCAACGCCTGGGCCAAATACGACGACTGGCAGCTTGACGACGCGCTTCCCAGCCGGGTGGCCGAGTTACTGGACCTGCCCGAGTGGCAGCCCAAGGTCGACGGACACCGGGTCGTGCTCGAAGGCGGGTCCATCGACACCAACGGCGCCGGAGTGCTGCTTACGACCGAGGAGTGCCTGCTCAGCGAAGTGCAGGCCCGCAACCCGGGGCTAAGCCGCCGGCAGATCGAGCAGGTCTTCCAGGACTATCTCGGGATCGACCAGGTGATCTGGCTCAACTGCGGCATCGCCGGCGATGACACGCACGGCCACGTGG
>CAXTSA010000265.1:0-454 GCA_964246755.1 uncultured Acidobacteriaceae bacterium | reverse complement strand
CGAAGGCGTCTCGAGCCAGTTCACGGCGGCCGATGTCGACGAGAACACGATCGTAACCGTGGTGGAGCCGAACGAGCGGGATGCAAACCACGCGCCTCTGGCTGAAAACCTCGACCGGCTCCGGGCGGCGCGCAACCTTCGCGGAGAACCGTTCCGGGTCGCGACGCTGCCCTGCCCGGCGCCCGTGGTGTTCGAGGGCCAGCGGCTTCCAGCCTCCTATGCCAACTTTTACATTGCGAACGAGGTTGTGATCGTGCCAACATTCAACGACCCCAGCGACCGCATCGCGCTCAACACGCTCGCCGAGCTTTTTCCCGCGCACACCGTGCAGGGCATCCACTGCGGCGACTTTATCTGGGGACTCGGCGCGCTGCACTGCATGACGCAGGGGCAGCCCGCGGGGAATAAAGGCACTTAGAGGCCGTGGTAACAGACGATTTGGAATGGCTAGGGA
>CAXTSA010000264.1:2125-4519 GCA_964246755.1 uncultured Acidobacteriaceae bacterium | reverse complement strand
TCGCTCAGGAAACGCAGGTACAGCCCCTCCCGCCCGCCCTGGCTGGGGGGCATGGCTTTGGCGCGACGCAGCGCCGTAACTGTTCGGGAAGGCATACGGTATTGTAGAGGCCGCGTGCCTGTTTCCCGTCTCAAAAATCATGGTTCTGATTTCTCGACGGCAGCGCGAAAGTATCCAGAGCGGTAGTGCGGCGTGCCGGGGGGTACTCCGGGCGCGAGTCCCTGCAGCGCGACGTGAATGGAGCGAAACCCGTTCGCGCTGGCCAGGGGATTTGGCGCGTTGGCGGCGCGGCGCGGGTAGTATCCCAGCAGATACTGGGTCCGGAGATCGTCGCTGACCTTTTTGAACGCCGCCGCAAGGCCGCCCTGGTTCACATAGAACGCGCGGCCGCCGGTCTCCTGGCTCAGCACGATCATGGCGTGCTCTCCTGCCGTGTCACGGCCTGCATCCGCCGCGATCGGCACATCGATAAGGCTGTAGATGATCGCGTCGCTGCGCTGTGCTGCTTCCAGCGCCTCGTCATAGGAGGTGCCGGCCACCGTGTTGCCGCCGTCTGAAACCAGCACCAGCACCTTGCGACCCGATCGAGCGGCGAGCGCCTGCGAGCCCAGCAGGACAGCGGAATAAAACGCGGTCGCCGGCCCCCGGCTCAGGCTGCCCAGCCCGCGATCGACGCGAGAGACGCTATTGGTGAATGGCACGATCTCCCGAACCTCGGAATCGAAGTCGAACAGCGCGAGCTGGTCCTTTGGCGTCAGCAGCGCCTGCGCGAAGTCGTGCGCGGCATGCTTTTCCACGCTCATATCCCGCTGCGTCGACCCGCTCGTATCGATAGCCAGCACGAGGGAGAGCGGCACATCCGTCTGCTTCTCGAACACGGAAATCATCTGCGAAATCCCGTCCTCCTCAAGAGCGAAGTTGCTCTTCAGCAGGTCCGGAATCGGCGCCCCGTGCGCATCCGTGACGTTGACGAACAGGTTTACCAGACGCACCTGCACCCGCAGCGTCTGCGTCTCGTTGCCGCTCTGCGGGTTCGGGGCGTTGTTCTGGGAAGTGTTCTGGGCACAGGCGTCAGCCCCGAGCAGCAGCAGGCCCACAGCCGCGCACAGCCCTCGCCGTGATCTCACGCCGGCTTTCCGGAGTCGTCCAGCCGCCGCGTTGAGGCTAGATCGGGGGGAAACGGCTCGCCGTCGGCCCAGACCGCTCCGTCGACGAAGAACTCCTTTTTCCAGATCGGAACGGTCTGCTTCAGGGTATCGATGAGCCAGCGGCAGGCATCAAAGGCAGCGCCGCGATGGGCGGAGGCGACCGCGATCAACACGCTGGTTTCGCCGATTTCGAGCCGGCCCAGGCGATGATGCACCACCGCGTCGCGCACCGGGAATCGGCGGCAGGCTTCCGCGACCAGCTCGCGCATTTGGACCAGCGCCATGGACTCATAAGATTCATAGAGTAGGTACTCGGTCTTGCGGCCGCGCGTGTTGTTCCGCACGATCCCGTCAAAGACGACCACGGCTCCATCGCTGCCGGCTTTCAGCCGAGCTACGGCACGGTCGGCATCGAGAGGCGCGCGCGTCAGCAGGGCAGGCTCGGCGGCAACCGGCAGAGGGCCGGCGGCGCCTCCACTGACGGGCGGCAGCAAGGCAACCTCGTCGCCTGGGGCCAGCAGGTCGGAGTTCCGGGCATAGCGCTGGTTGACGGCAACGGCCAGCCTTGGCCACAAATCGCGCAGGGACGAGTCCCCTGCGTGCTGCAACTGGGTAAGCAGCGTACCCACGGAGGGGGGCTCGCCGGGCAGCTCGACCCACTGCTCCGCTAGCCCGAAGCTCTCCCGCAAGACTCCAAAGAACAGCACCCGCACCCGCATCTTCCAAGCATACCCGTACGCCGTCGTCGCGCTCCCGCCAGAGCTTCGCCGGAGGGGAAACGGCTCATTCTAGCTCGGGAAACCCTTGCCTATCACACCCAAAGGTCACACCACAGTCACACTGCTCAGCCATTGACAAAGGGCAAGAGCCGCCGCAGAATCGGGTATCGGTGGCCTTGCAGTCGCAAGCATGGCCGGGCGGTTCCCCATCGAGAAAGGCCCCTGTTTGCACGAGACTCCCCACCAGACACAACAGCCGGTGACGCCTCCAACCGCGCGCCCCGAGCCTTCGAGGGAGCTGCTCGAAACCAGCCTGCCTGGCATGGAGAAGGTCGCAAGCGGCAAGGTGCGCGACCTGTATGCCGTGGACGGCGACCTGCTCCTGGTCGCGACGGACCGTATCTCCGCGTTCGACCACGTGCTCGCGAGCGGGATCCCCGGCAAAGGGGTGGTGCTGACGCAGCTTTCGCTCTTCTGGTTCGAGTTCCTCGAGCACATCGTTCCGAACCACCTGATCCAGTCCGAGG
>CAXTSA010000264.1:0-2115 GCA_964246755.1 uncultured Acidobacteriaceae bacterium | reverse complement strand
TCCCGGCCGCGCTCGCGCCCTTTCGCGAGCAGCTTCGCAGCCGCTCCATGCTGGTCAAACGCGCCGATATGTTCCCGGTCGAGTGCGTGGTGCGCGGCTACCTGTCGGGCTCCGGCTGGAAGGACTACCAACAAACCGGCGCGTTATGCGGAATCCCGCTGCCGAAGGGACTGCGCGAGAGCGATCGCCTGAGCGAGCCGCTGTTTACCCCGGCATCGAAGAGCCAGGGCGGCGAGCATGATGAAAACATCTCGTTCGAACAGATGGCCGGCCTGATCGGGCGCAAAGATGCGGAAACCTTGCGCGAGCTGAGCCTCTCGATCTACAAACGCGCGTCGGAGCACGCCGAACAGTGCGGCCTGATCCTGGCGGACACCAAGTTCGAGTTCGGGCGCGTCGGCGACGTAATTTTGCTAGCGGACGAGGTGCTGACGCCCGATTCGTCCCGCTTCTGGCCGCGCGAAAGTTATGCGCCGGGTGGCGTGCAGCAGTCCTTCGATAAGCAGTTTGTCCGCAACTACCTGGAAGAGATCCGATGGAACAAGCAGGCACCGGCCCCCCCGCTGCCGCCCGAGATCGTGGAAAAGACGCAGGCGAAATACCTGGAAGCTTACCGGTTGCTGACCGGCAAAGTGCTTTCGCTGTAGCCCGGAGCAACCATACTCTGGTTTCTGACTGAAAAGGAGCATCCCGGTGGCGGTAGCAGACTGGGTGATCGTCGTGATCCTGCTGGTGTGCATGGCGCAGGCAGCCCGCAGGGGGATTTTCGTCGAAGCCTTTTCCCTCGCCGGCATCGTAGTGGGCGTGGGCGTGGCAAGTTGGAACTACACGCGGCTGCTGCCCTGGTTCGGGGGGTGGCTGCGGTCGCAGGCGCTGGCCGATGCCGCTGCTTTTCTGTCGATCGCGCTGGTGGTGATGATTGCGGCTGGAGCGGTAGGGAGGGTGATTCGATGGTCAATGCGGTCCATCGGGCTGGGCTGGGCAGACCGACTGCTTGGCGCGGCATTCGGGCTGGTCAAGGGCGGTGTACTGGTCACGCTCGGCGTGATGCTGCTGGTGGCTTTCTGGCCCTGGTCGACCGCGTTGCAGGGTTCAAGGCTAGGACCGTACTTCGTCACTGCGGCGCGGCAGACAACGGTGGGCACCCCTGCCGGACTCCGAGACAAGGTACGGTACGGGGCCCGGCTGCTCCATGAGCACACGGCCGGGTTGCTGGTGCGGTAGAGATACAAGTTGGTGCGAGCGCGGCGAAAGAAAGAGAGAGACCTCGAGTGAGACGCGAACTGGATTCCCTGGTGGGGCAGATGTACTCGGGCGGTATTACCTACGCCGAAGCGGTGCGTGAGTTCAAAAAGCGCTTCCTGATCGAGGTGCTGATGGCACACCGAGGAAACCAGTGCAAGGCCGCCAAGGATCTCGGCGTGCACCGCAATACGCTGAGCCGCATGATCGACGAGCTCGCGATCGACCCCGCTTCTCTGCGCTCCGGCATGAAACGACCGCCGCGCAGCGAACGTCCAATGCTTGAGGCCAAGCGCACGGGCAGCGGTCCGCGGTAGAGGTCTGCCTCCCCGCGCTTGCTTTACCCTCGAACTATGACGAACTCTTCCACCCCGAGCAGGACCCCGAGCAGGACACAGAGCAGTACGGAAAGCCCTGCCCCGTCCTCACAAGTCTATGTCCAGCCCGGCTTCTGCTGGGATGAGCAGGGCGCCTACCTGTTCGATATCGATGGAACGCTGCTGCGCTCGCGCGACCGGGTCCATTACGACTCGTTTTTCTCGGCGGTGAAGCACACGCTTGGCCGCCCGCTAGTGCTCGACGGGGTGACCCTGCACGGCAACACCGACCCGGGAATCCTGCGCGACGCGTTCCGCATGGCCGAGATGGAGGAGGCCGGCTGGCGACCGCACGTCGCGGAGATTTTCGCGCATATGAGCCAGGGCGTGACCGCGCGCCAGGCGGAGATGGACCTTGTGGTCATGCCGGGCGTCGAGGCGACACTGGCTCACCTGAAGGCGAAAGGCGCATTCCTAGGAGTGGCTACGGGGGAATATAGAGACGATCGGCTGGATCAAGGTTGCCGTCGCCCGGCTGCGCGACTGGTTTACCTTT
>CAXTSA010000263.1:911-4520 GCA_964246755.1 uncultured Acidobacteriaceae bacterium | reverse complement strand
GGTTCGCCCTCGCCGGCATCTACGCCGTCTTCGCCCGGCAGTTCGCCGAGCGAGCCTCTTTGCTGCTTGTCTCCGACGCCTTCTTCCCAGCCGCCAGCCGCCTCCTGTACCTCCTCCTCCTGCTCGCCGGCTTCGCCGGCATGGGGAGACTGGGCCAGCGGCAATCCGCCCCCATCGCAGCCATGGGTCTACCCCGCCGCCCCGGCGCTGCCCGGGAGTGGGCCCTCGGCGCCGCCCTCGGCTGGGCCGGAGTCGTCCTCTGCATTCTCCCCGTCGCGCTCACCGGCGGCCTCATCGTCACGCTCGGCAGCCCCGGCGCCCTCGGCAGCGCCCTCCTCGACCTCCTCGCAATCGCCGCCGCTACCCTCGCCGACGAGCTCGTCTTCCGCGGCTACCCCTTCCAGCGCCTCATCGAGGTCACAGGCCCCGGACTCGCCACCGTGCTTCTCACCCTGCTCTTCACCCTCGGCCGCAACACTTCGCTTTCCGACCCCGCCGGCATCCTCGTAACCCTCCTTTTAGGCTTCCTGCTGGCCATGGCCTACCTGCGCACCCGCGC
The DNA here is from genome assembly GCA_964246755.1 of uncultured Acidobacteriaceae bacterium. Classification (GTDB taxonomy): domain Bacteria; phylum Acidobacteriota; class Terriglobia; order Terriglobales; family Acidobacteriaceae; genus EB88. The sequence continues at coordinate 3,961 of CAXTSA010000263.1, read as the reverse complement.
GCTCTGGGTCGGCTGGGGCATCGGTTTCGCATGGGCCGCGAGCATGGCGGTTCTCTTCGGCCTGCCGGTCAGCGGCTCCACCCGGTTTTCTCCGCTCGTCTCCACCTATGCAAGCGGCCCAGCCTGGCTGACCGGCGGCCCCTACGGTCCGGAAGCCTCAGCTATCGCAGTCCTCGCGCTGTTCCGGCTCTTTCTCGCGCTCGCCTCCGCCACCCGCGACCTGCGCCACCGCTGGGCTCTCCCGGAAATCCTCCCAGCCGGCATCCCCGTCGACATCGACGCAATCTCCAGGCAACAGCACGAGCAAGCCATGGGCCCCGGTCCGGCCGAACACCCCCCACAGCTCGTCCAAATCACCCCCCAGGCTCCCCCGCCGGCCAGCCACGACACACCGCCCGCTTCCCGCTGATTCCGCGGTACTTACTTCGGTGTCAACACGGGGGCTTGCCAGCGGAGCACAACGGGTGCATGCTATGTTCGTCCTCAGGAGGGCGCCCATGCCTCCCCAGCATTTCATCCCGCGGCTTTTCCTCCTGTGCGCCGGCTTGCTCCTGCTCCCCGCCCGCTCCCACGCGCAGGTCTTCACCGTCAGCACCGAGCAGATCGAAGGCCGGTTCCTCCAGTTCCAGCCCACCGACGTCGACCTGCCCAAAATGCACGCCGGGCCCTTCACGCTCCAGGCGCTTGAGCGCACGCTTGCCTCGGAGCAGGGCTACGCCATGCGACCCCTTCCCCTCGCCAGCCGGGGCCTGCAGCTGGTCGCGAACGGACCGCTCACCCCGAACGGCTCCGACTACATCGACGAGCTCAACAGCAAAGGCATCTCCTCGCGCCCGGGCGACCGCGTCACCATCACCAAAATCACCTTCAAAAAGGATCGCCTGATCCTTGAAACCAACGGCGGCCCCGACCTGCCTCACAAGTACCTCCGCCACCTCGAACTCGGCGCCGGCGGAGGCACCGTGCCTATGGCCCGTGACAACGGCGAACAGGCAACCGGCTCTCGCCTGACCCTCCTTTTTCCCGGCGGCGTCCCCAACGTCACCGGCGACCAGGTCAAGGCCCTCATCGCCCCGGTCCTCGGTTTCGGCGAGAAATCTCCGCTTGAGGCCTATGTCGAAACCCTCCCGCCCTTCCTCAAAAAAGCCATCCTCGACCGCCGCGTGCTCGTCGGCATGGACAGCGACATGGTCCTGCACGCCCTCGGTGCCCCCGCGCAAAAGGTTCGCGAGCGCGACGAGGGCCGCCTGTTTGAAGAGTGGATCTACGGCATCCCTCCCGAGAAAACCCAGTTTGTCCGCCTGCAGCACGACCGCGTCACCCGCGTCGAGGATGCCGCCGTCGGCACCAGCCCCATCGTCCGCACCGCCAACGAGGTAGGCGACTACTGGCAGACCCAGTCCGGAGGCGGAAACGAGCGCCTCGTCAAACTCGGCGACCAGTCCGAAGCCGACCGCATCGCGCAGAACGCCCCCAGCTCCGCGCCCCCCACCCTGCGCAAGCCCGGCGAAACGCTCCCATCCGACAAGGACGCGCACGGAAGCTCTTCCGGGCCCGTACAGTTCCCACCAGCCAGCCCTCCAGCGCCGCAGCACGCCCCCAGCCAGTAACCGGCTGCCGCGGAGAAAACGTGTCATCCTCGGCGCAGCGGCGGCGCTTGCGCCCAGGGACCCGCTTCTCACCGGCTCGTGTAAACTCAAGCGAGCGCGGCAGGGCTCCCTCACAGGTCGAGCTCCCCGCCGCGGCAGCGCCCACATATCCGTTTCCCCGAGGAGCAACAACCAGTCATGGCGAAGATCGCGAAGACCGCTGACCGCAAAAAGGTCATGGACACCACCAAGAGCACGGACTGCCCGAAGTGCAGCAAACCCACCCGCATCGTCAAGCGGGTCAAAGATCGCGAGCGCGGCACACCGGGCGGCGTCTATATCTCCTGCTCTGCCTGCGAGTTCCACGAAAAACTGTAAGCCCTACATCAACAAGGCCCGGCGGTCACGCCGGGCCTTTCCGCCTCACAGGACTGAAGCCATCTCCGCAAGCATCGCCAGGTAGGCCTCCGCCGGATCGCGAGCCCCGGTGATCGGCCGGCCTACCACCAGCCGGCTCGCACCCGCGCGCAAGGCCTCGGCCGCACCCGCCGTGCGCCTCTGATCACCGGCCTCCGCGCCGGGCAATCGAATCCCAGGCGTCACCAGCAGCGCATCCGGCAGCAGCTCGCGTAAGGCGCCTGCCTCTCGAGGAGAGCACACCAGTCCGTCGATTCCGGTTTCCCCCGCCAGCAGTGCCAGCCGCCGCACCTGCTCCGCCGGGCTGCCCGAAACGCCGGTCGCCTTGAGCTGCTCCGCGTCCATGCTGGTCAGCACCGTCACTGCCAGCAGCCGAGCCGGCGACCCCGCCGCAGCTTCTGCCGCCGCGGCCAGCATCGCCGGCCCTCCACTCGCGTGCACCGTCAGCAGCGAAGGCGCAAGCGGCAGCACCGAGCGAACCGCTCCCGCCACTGTGTTCGGAATATCGTGCAGCTTCAGATCCAGGAACAGCTCGTAGCCATCCTCACGAAGCCGGCCCAGAAAACCGGCCCCCTCCGCTAGGAAAAGCTCCAGCCCCACCTTCACCCAGCGCAGCTTCCGCTCACCCGGCACACCTCTGTTCAGGCGATCGAGGAACCCGAAACATGCCGAAGCAGAAGGGAAGTCCAGCGCGAGAATCAGTCGCTCTCGCGCCTCCTGCGTGCCCCCAGTCATCCCGGAGGAGACTAGCGGCCCATCACAGGCAGAGGGCTCTGTGCGTCGGCCAGCTCCGTCCCATGGTTCAGCACATCGAGCCGCACCGTAGCGGTTCCGTCAAAGCCCAGGAAGTGCGCGGCCGCATAAGAGAGATCGATGACCCGGCTGGCCAGGAAAGGCCCCCGGTCGTTCACGCGCACCACCACGGACTTGTGATTGACCAGGTTTGTCACCCGCACCAGCGTCCCCAGCGGAAGACTGCGGTGAGCGCAGGTCAGGTCCGTCATGTTGTAGTTCTCGCCGCTGGCCGTTTCATGCCCCTGGAAC
>CAXTSA010000263.1:0-901 GCA_964246755.1 uncultured Acidobacteriaceae bacterium | reverse complement strand
CGCCATACCAGGACGCGCGTCCAATCTGGTACCAGTGCTTCTTCACATCCGGCTTGGCCGAAGGGACCAGCGCTGTCGGAGCCTTCGCCGGCTTCGCCACCGTCGCGCCTGAAAAGGCAAGCAGGCCGGCCAGCGCCACACCCGCGTAGGTCGAGGCCCGGGGCATCCGCAACACCTTATCAGGACGAACACAAGGAGCGGTTTCTGTCATAAGCATTCTCGGAGATTCAACCAGATAAAAACATGTAAGTCAAAGTTTTTAGGCTACTTAGAAGCCCGGAAAATTCCCGTTTTGGGCCCAAAAAGCCGGCACCTCCCGTCCGTAGCTGCAAATCTTGCCGGGTCCGTGTACTTCTTCCCCGTACCCATATCCCTCCTCGCCTGAGCGCCTTGTAAGCTGAAGCTATGCAAATCTTCCCTGGTTCGCTGCGCGGCTCAACGCTCGATGAAGTGTTTCGGGTAAGCCCGAAAATTTCACCGCCGGCCGTGCTAAGTATCGCCGGATTCGACCCCTCCTCCGGCGCCGGCTTCACCGCCGACCTCAAAGTCTTCGCCGCTCACGGCCTGTACGGGCTGGCCTGCCCCACCGCCCTCACGGTCCAATCCACCCAGGGCGTTCGGCGCAGCCACCCCGTCGCCTCCGAGCTTGTCGAGGAAACCCTCGCTTGTCTCACGGACGATATCGCGATCGCCGGGGTCAAAATCGGCATGCTTGCGAGCGCCCCCGTGCTCGGGGCCGTTGCACGCTGGCTCAGCGCCTACCGCGAACAATCCCCCTCGGCCCCCATCGTGCTCGACCCCGTCCTGCTCTCAAGCACCGGCGCCGAGCTCCTTTCCCCCGATGCGCTCGCCCTGCTTGAGTCCGAACTGCTGCCCCTCGTCTCTGTTCTCACCCCCAACC
>CAXTSA010000262.1:0-4534 GCA_964246755.1 uncultured Acidobacteriaceae bacterium | reverse complement strand
ACTCTGCTCCGCGGTATCCCGATGTGTCAAGTGGAAAGCATGAGAGCGGCGGTAACTTTCGGCATAAAACCGGAACAAACCCGGGAATTCCGCCAAGCGAACCCAAGCAGCCAGCCCAACATTACCATCGGGCAGGGATCTTCACTCGGTCTGCGTTGGATGCGAGAATCCCCGGTAGACTACGGGGACGCGCTTTCAGCGGGGCTTCAGAGATGGGCGATCATACGCCACTCATTCCCATGCAAATCCTACATTTCACGAAGTGCCTGAAAACAAGCCACTCGAGAGAGTTCAGCCCGGCCAACGCTCCCCGCGTATGCTGAACCGATGAGCCCCGCAGCCACCGAGCGCAAAAGAACGCGGCCACGCCGGGCAAAGCGCAAGCGCCGCCTCTCTCAGGGCCTGCTTTCCTGGTGGCCCCTGCTGCTGGCCCTCGTCGCGACGCCGTTCGCGGTGCGCGCGGCCAGCGTGCTTGTGCTCTCAGGTCCCGGCGCTCTTCGCCTGCTCTACCCGTTCACCGCTCTCCTCCAGGCGCACGCGCCCGCCGCACTCTCACCCGAGCAGCGCGACACGCTCGCCCAGTGGACGATGTGGGCGCAATTCCCGGTGTACGGCCTGCTGCTGGCGCTCGCTGGGCGCCGACGCTCGCTCCCCACAGGGCTGCTGCTGGTGTTGCTGCTGCACATTTCCGCGATAGCGGCTGCTTTCTTCTTCACTCCCTAGCAGCTTAGCGAGTATCGGCCGCTCGCAGCTCTTCGACGATGACCCGTGCCGCTTCCGCCCCTTGCTCATACCGGTCGGGCGGGAAAGAGATCGCGCCCACCCGGGCGTGTCCACCGCCGCCGTACCGCTCACAGATCGCCGCCAGGTTCACCAGCCGTTCCGGCGCAATCTTCGTCCACGGGCTGGTACCTACCGCGACTTTCGTCCGAAAGCTCGACCGCGAGAGCCCGACCGAGTACGTGGCATCCGGGTAGAGGTAGTACGGGATGAACTTGTTGTAGCCCTCGATCTCACGGTCGGCCAGGTCGAAGAAAACTGTCCCCCGCTCCTCGCTCGCGCGCTCGCGAATGATCTCGATCGCCTCGCGGTGACGCTCCAGCAGCGGCGGCAGCAGCTCGGCAACGAAGGGCTGCTCCAGGATCTGCTCCAGCGGCATCGCGGTAAGCAGCGGAATCAGCTTCGGCACGAACTCGGGGTCGGGCGACGACTCGATCGCGAGCGTCAACCGCATCGCCGGCTCGCGCATCTCCACCGCCGCGGTCGCGCTCTCGTACAGCGCCCCATCCACGATATTGGCCCAGTGCACCAGCGTCGCGACCCCCGAGCGATCGAACCCGAAACGCTCCGCCGCCGTGTCCGCGATCAGCGAGGTACAGGAGACGTAGTTCGGGTCGTAAAACCGGCGCTCCCGGAAGTTGCTGCGGGGGTTTTCGAGACCCCGCCGGTACGCGGCGTGATCCTCGGGTGTCAGAAACGCGCTGAGGTGGTGGTCGAACCACCAGGTGACTTTGGGCGAAGGCGAATACTTGAAGTCGACAATCGCGTTTTCGTCGCCCGTGAATGCCGCATCGTCGAACAACGCCCCCGCCCGGTGCACCAGGCCGTGGTATTCATAGGTGGCGGACCCGTCTATGCACTCGCGGTGGAAACGCGTAAATAGCGCCGCGGAACAGGCTCCGTCGAAGCAGTGATTGTGATAGAAAATGCGAACGCGCAATGGCGGAGAGTTCCTTTCTCGAGCGCAGCCCAAAGTGCAGCTCGGAGTCGCTGGTTCCTTGTGTGCCGCGAGGTACGAATCACCTAGGATGCCAAGGCGCCCCCGCAATGTCAAGCAGCGCCCTGCGCCGGAGCCTCCTCCCCATCGAAAGACCACAGCCAATGACGAAGCAAGCCGAATCCGAAGCGCCCGGCGCCCACCCCTCGCATGCAAAGCTCCGCTCCCTCTTCGTGGGCCGCGATGGCCTGCGAGCCGGCTGGGCCTGCCTCATTTTCCTTCTGATCCTCGCCTCGTGCGGCGCCCTCCTTAACTTTCTTGCAAGGCAACTGCTGCACCCGCACGCTCGGCCGCGAGGCACTGCGATTGCACCGGCGCTGATGATCACGGCCGAGCTGATCTCGGCGACGCTCGTGCTGCTCGTCACCTGGCTCATGGCTCGTCTGGAGCATCGCCCCTTCGGCCGGTTCGGGCTGGGGGATCGCGCGCTCCTCGCGCGCTTCAGCGGCGGCCTCGCCGTGGGTTTTGCCGCCATTTCCGCCCTGGTGGGCGCCCTGTGGGCAGATCACCTGCTCGTGCTTCACGGCCCTGTGCTCCACGGCAGCAGGGCTGCCGGGTACGGCTTCGCCTGGGGTCTCGGCTTTCTGCTGACCGGCATCTTCGAGGAAACGCTGCTGCGCGGCTACCTGCTTTTCACGCTCGCGCGGGGCATCGGCTTCCCGGCAAGCGCGTTGCTGCTTTCCTTCGCGTTCGGGCTGGTCCACGGCAACAACCCCGGCGAAACCCCCGTAGGCCTGTTCGCCGCGGCAGCCGTCGGCCTGCTGTTCTGCTTCAGCATCTGGCGCACCGGCTCGCTCTGGTGGGCTATCGGCTTCCACGCCGCGTGGGACTGGGGCGAGAGCTTTTTCTGGAGCACCTCCGACAGCGGCACCGTGGTCCAGGGCCATCTTTTCGACGAGCACCCGGCAGGCCCCACGCTGTGGAGCGGCGGCGCGACCGGGCCGGAGGGCAGCCTGCTCGTCTTCCCGGTTCTGCTCTTGTGTGCGCTCGCGGTTTCTCTCTGGTGGCGCAACAAGCGTCCAGCCGGTCTCCTCCCAAGCTCGCTCCCGAACTCGCTGCCCCACTCGCTGCCCCCGGAAGCGTAGCGCTTCGCCACCCGCAGCGCCACCGCCAGCGGATGAGAGAATCACCACGTGACGCGCCACGCCGACCGCTCCGCCACTCTCCGCCGCCTCGGCGTCGTCCTCGCCTCAGCCGCCGCGCTGCTCCTCCTGCTCGCGCTCGCCGCGCTGCTCGGCCTTCGCCACCGCATGCACACCTCACTCGCCCCGCTCGACGGCACCTTGCGCCTGCCCGGCTTGAGCGCGCCCGTCACCGTGCGCCGCGACGCCCACGGCGTTCCGCACATTGAGGCCACCAACCTCCCCGACCTGCTCGCCGCGCAAGGCTGGGTCACGGCCAGCGACCGCCTGTGGCAGATGGATATGGCGCGCCGCTTACCCGCGGGCGAAGCCGCCGAAGTGCTCGGCTCCGCGCTCGTCCAGCATGACCGCGTCGAGCGCACCAAGGGCATTCGCGACGTCGCCGCGCGCATGGTGCGGTCCATGCCGCCCGAGCAGCTCCGGCAGCTCGAGGCCTATGCCCGTGGCGTCAACGCTTACATCGCGCAGGCGTCCGCGCGAGGCACCCTCCCCGCCGAGTTCTCGCTGCTGCTCTACAAACCCGCGCCCTGGCAGCCGGTCGACTCCGTGCTGGTCGCGCTCTCCATGGCCGAAATGCTCGATGAGCGCTGGCAGGTTAAGCTCAAACGCGAACAGGTCGTAGCCCGCCTGGCCGCGCATGGCGAGGCCGCCCTCGCCGCCGATCTCTACCCGACAGGCTCCTGGCGCGACCACCCGCCCGTTCCGTCCGCGCCCGCGATCGGCGACCCGCAGGACGTGCCGCAAATCCCCCTCGACCCCTCGCAGGTGCGGCTCGCGCCCGTGCCCATCTACAACCGGCCGGCCCTCGCGTCCTCCGGCGAGGACGCCCGATGCGCCGGCTGCCGTCCAGGCTCGAACGAGTGGGCCGTCAGCGGCGCGCATACCGCCGGCGGCAAGCCCCTGCTCTCAAACGACATGCACCTCTCCCACGGCATCCCCGACCTCTGGTACGAGTCCGAACTCCACGCCGGCAGCTTTCACGTCGCCGGCGTCACCGTCCCCGGGCTTCCCTTCATCGCGGCCGGCCACAATGACCATATCGCCTGGGGTTTCACCGCGCTCGGCGCCGACACGCAGGACATCTACGTGGAGCAGACCGACGCGCAGGGCCGGTACCGCATGCTCGCCCCCGACGGCTCGGTGCACTGGCTGCCGATCGAGCATGAGCGGGAGCGCATCCGCGTGCGCGGCGGCGCCGACGTCGACCTCGACATCGAGCGGACCGCTCACGGACCCGTCATCACCCCGCTGCTCGACCGGCAGAGCGCGGGCGAGCGCCGAACGCTCTCCCTGCACTGGGCGATCTACGACGAGCAGGCGCGGGGGCTGCCGCTGTTCGCGCTCGACAGCGCCGGCGACTGGGCCGGCTTTCGCGCCGCGCTCGCCACTTGGTGGGCGCCCACCCTCAACGTCGCTTACGCCGACGACGCCGGCCACATCGGTTACCAGGCGGTCGGGCTCATCCCCGTCCGCTCGGGCGGCCTCCAGCCAATGCCCATCACACCGGGCGTTACCGAAGCAGCTCTGCCGCTCCCCGCCCCGACCGGAACCGCCCCGACCGGAACCGCCCCGACCACGACCAGCAGCCAGGCTCCCCTCGGCACCTCTCCAGCCC
>CAXTSA010000261.1:0-4535 GCA_964246755.1 uncultured Acidobacteriaceae bacterium | reverse complement strand
GCTCCGTATAGGTGTCCTTGCGGTTGCGTTGTTCGGCGTTGGGTGAGAGGGTTCCAGAGGTGAAGTACGGAGTAACCGGATAGGTCGCCTTCGTCACTGAGTAGGAGGGCACTTCATTCTTGGCAGGCAGGTTTTGATCGTCCAGCTGGCCATCTTCGTGGTACATCCCAAAGCCGGCGCGAACCACCGTCCTTCCGCCCTGCCCAGGCGACCAGGCCAGGCCCACGCGCGGATCGACGTCGCCGTAATTCTGCTGGCCAAAGCGGGCGTCCACGCCGCAGAATCCCGGCGGCCCGCAGGTGGCGAAATCAAACGGGTCGGCCTTGCCATGCGCTTCATGGAAGAGCTGGAAAATGGTGTATCGCAGGCCCAGATTCAAGGTGAACTCTGGACTCACCTTGTACTCGTCCTGGGCGTATTCCATGAACCAGTTTTTGCGCAGATCGTTGATCGGCAGAGCGCCCGTCAAACTGGCTCTCGCCACCTGACCGGCTGCCAGTTGCTCGAGCGTGGAGAAGATAACCGCTCCATGCTCCCCGTAGTGCTGATTCAGTTGGATGTGGCGGACTTCCCCTCCAAATTTGAAGGTGTGCCGGCCGTGGAGCCAGGTGAGGTTATCAATCCCCGCGAACGTATTGCCCACGTAAATGGTGTTGTAGTTGTAGTTCTGAACACCGAATCCCGGCCCAGGGCCGGAAGCGATCTCAATCTCATAGAGTGAGCCGGTATCGCTGGAGTTGTAAGTGTTGTCGGTGGAGCGGTTGAATCCAAACTCGGACTCATTCGTCAGGCTGGGACTGAAGATGTGCAGTAACTCGACCGCGCCATTCACGGGCGTGGTCACCCTCTGCTCAAGGTCCGTCGCGGTCGTGGAAACCGGCTGTGTATCGACCGACCGGTCGTAGTTGAAGCGCATAAATCCGGTGGTGTTGGCTGTGAAATGGTGGTCGAGCCGCAACATCGCCGAGTTCTCGTTGACCACCTGTGTGCAGGCGCAGGTGAGCAGGTCGATATCCGGATCGCCGGTGGGCGCCATGATCGTTTTTGGGCCGGCAGTCGGGTAGGCACTCACGATCGCATAGGCCGGGGAGGAACTCGGAATAGTCGCCCTGAAAGCCGCGCTCGGTACGTCGCCGCTCACCGGATAGCCCCACACTTGCCGGTAGGCTTCGGCCGCGAGAAAGAAGAAACTCTTGTCGCGCACAATGGGTCCGCCGAGCGATCCTCCGAACTGATTCAAGCGAAGTGGCTGCTGCGCTTCGCCGTTCGAGGCCCAGGAAGGCTCGGGCGCGTCGAAGTAGCTGTTGCGGAGAAATTCAAAGAGCCGCCCGTGGAACCGGTTTGTTCCCGCGGGCGAAACGACGGCCAGTTGAGCGCCGCTCGTCGCGCCTTCTTCTGCGGTTGCCAGCAGTGTATCAACGCGAAACTCCGCGATCGCGTCCAGCGGAATCGCGAGCCGCGCCCAGGCGCGCTGCGTTTGATTCACTACGCTGGTCGCGTCGACGCCGTCATAGGTGAAGTTGCTGTCGTCCAGGCCCCGGCCGGCGAATCGGATCGAGCGCTGGTTGCTACCACCGGTGTCGATGGCGCCTGGGATGTATGCCGTCAGTTCCGACCAGTCGCGGCCATTGAGCGGCAACTCGTCGGCCTGCGCTTTCTCGATCAGGCCCGTGATCGCGCTGGTGTTGCGCTCGATCAGCTCCGAGCCGGCCGAAACTTTTACGTGCTCCTCGCCGCCTGAGACCCGCAGCGTCGCATCGAGGGTGCGCGTTCCTCCAACCACTTGCTTGACGTCGCCGAAGGTCACAGTCTCGAAGCCGGGATGATCGACGGTGATGGTGTAGCTCCCCACAGGAAGCTCTGCGATCTCATACCCTCCAACGGCGTCCGAGACCCCTTCACGCCGCAGTTGGGTCGAGTTCTCTACGGCAGTGATGTGTGCTTGCCCCAGCAGCCTGCCCGACGGATCGGTGACTGTGCCGGTCAAATTGCTGCGATCCACTTGCGCGACGCCCGGGATTGCACAACTAAGAGCGAAGATTGTGGAACCGACCAACACAGACAAGGGGGAGAATGAGCGGGAATTCTGCATCTTGGCCTCGAGAGGTAAAATCGCACTTATTGTTAGAAGAAGCGTCCCAAAGCGCGAACTTTAACGAGCTCGCGAAGATTCTGCATCCTCATACCGTGTGAGCGGAGCGGCAGCATTGCAGATTTGTAATCTTGGCTTCTTGTACCGCGCCTCTGTTACAGGCTCAGGAATGGATTGTTAATCCAGATTCACATTCCATGGCTGTTAACGATTTGCCTTAGCTTCGCCTATCATCTGGCGGTAGGCCAAGGGTGAACCGGGCGGTCTCCCGAAGGTCTCAGAGGCACTCGGGCCGAAGGGTGTACCTCACCGGCTTAAACGCGAAGAGCTGCGCCGCCGGGCCAAGAACTCGACGCAATCGTCCCTGTGGCGGCTGAACGGCCGGGGCAGCTCGCTTGCCGATCTTATGCTGAACCTGATAGAACTCGCTGAGTTTTAGGAATCGGCTTTATCGCTGACCCATCGCCTTGTTCCGCCTCGGCTATCAAAGCCCCGCCAAAACAGGGCGCGCTGCAGCTTAACTCGTCCACTTGTTGGGGTAAAGTAGGCGCATAAGGTGCAGTGGAACGGAAAACCGGGTTAAGGGATCACGAGTTGGGGTCCGCAGGATCGCGCAGGGGTCTTAAACTGGCCCTTGGCCACGGATTCCGGCACCAGGAAGGAATACCGGCCCAGCATGTTGAGGTGGTCGTGCGGGAGCGGAGATAAGCGCCGTTCGTCTTCTTCTCGCACCGGGTAGCCTTGTTCTCGCAATTGGTCCAGCGCGGCTTCATGTAGATGGTGTGTCCCGCTGCATTGTCGCCGCCTTCCTTTACCGCTCCCAATTACCATGATATAGGACATTATTGTGGGCTTAAACAAACCGACGTAACACGTTCGATATACCAATCCGTTTCAGACTGGAGGAAGCCCCCGATGTAGTAGTAAAGCCGCCCTGAAGGCGGCTTTACTAACGATTGTTAAAACCTTTAGTTTGTCTCCTCTGGACCCCAGAGGGATGGGTATGACCATTCCAGATGAGCGCTCCAAAAGCGATCACTATGCCAAGTGGAATAAAGGTAAGACTCGCCCACATAGGCCATTTAGGAACGTTACCCTCCTTCACGAGTTGGCGATAGATTGCTTCCGTCTTTGTTCTCTCGCGGCTACGCTCAATACTCCTATTAAGACGTACGCTCATATAAAGCCGCGCAAAGCAGCCTACGCTGAATACGCAAAAGCCACAAATAAGAAGTGCTGGCAATAATTTCATCGCGATCAGCGACAATCAGTGATTAAAACAGATGGGACGAATGTGTAGTTTGAGAGAAGGGCAGCCCCTTTGCCGCCTACACCCGCTCCAACTGTGACAGTCGCTGAATAAACCCCTCCGAGTTGCCGAAGGCTTCGGTTCGCACCCGGTGGTTCGCCGCGTCGTAGAAGTACTTCGCCGTCGAGCCCCCATCGACCGCGGTCATGTTGCCCTCGGCGTCGTAGCTGTACTGGTGCGCCGTGTCGCTCAGCAGGTTGCCCGCCGCGTCGTACCCGAACCCCACCACCTGGTTGTTGGCCGTGTTGAAGGTAAACTGCGGGGCGTACCCGCCCGGCGCGGCCACCTCGCTCCAGCGGTTGCCGTACCGGTCATAGGTCCAGGTGTCGCTCAGCCCATTGCCGCTGGTTGCCGTGGTCGAGTGCAGCCGGTTGAAGTCGTCGTAGACCATCGTGCCGCAGCTGCCGAGCACCGTGTCGCAAAGCTGGTTCACGCGTCCTCCGTTGGGAGTGATGGTAAACCCGTAAAGCTGTGTGCCGCCTGCGCAGAACTGGCTTGACGAGCCGGAGCACACCCAGCCTCCCGTGCGCCGTCCCAGCCCGTCGTACCTGTACACCTGAGAGTCGCCGTTGCCGAGCTGGTAGGAAGTCGGCCCATTCGGGCTGTTCACGACATTGGAAACCAGGGTGGCCGGGTACACGCTCGCAAGAGCCGAGATCCCGTTGTTCTCGTTCGCGGGCGTGTAGCCGTACGTGAGCGTCGCTCCCGCTCCGTCGGTGGAACCGGTCATGTTGCCCGCGTAATCGTACGTGTAGTTTTGGACGACGGCGGATTTGCCGCAGACCGAGGGTGTGCAGGCGCCCAATGCGCTGGTGCGGCCCATCGCGTCGTAGCTGAAGTTTTCGATGGCCGGGCCTACCGAGGAGGTCGCGGCCGCTTGCTGCCACAGCCGGCCCAGCAGGTTGGTGGGGTTTACACCCGGAGGTAAGGTTGTCCCCGCAGGCACAGCGTCGTAGGTGTAGGTCTTCGCGCCCGTTCCGTCCGAGTAGGTGACGGATAGCGGGCGGTCCAACGCATCATACTGCGTCTGGGTGGTCGTCACCACGGACGGGTTTGTCTGGTTGGCTTGCGGCTTGGTTCGCGTCACCAGCAGCCCCGTGCCGTTGTAGGCATAGCTGTAGGACGTGGTTCCCG
>CAXTSA010000260.1:0-4549 GCA_964246755.1 uncultured Acidobacteriaceae bacterium | reverse complement strand
ATCGTGCAGCGGCCACACCAGTCCAAAACCGGCGTGAGCAGCAGAAGAAGCCCTGGAGTTTGCTTGACCGCGCGCTCCGCGCCACAGACCAGGTGCTGCAGGCAGGTGGCTTCCGTGTCGTTGTGCTGGACCTTGCGTCACTTCCCGCAGAGCAGGCGCAGCGCATCCAGTCGAGCACGTGGTGGCGCTACCAGAAGGCGGCGAAGCACAGCGATGCCATCTTTCTCGTGCTAAACCAGATGCCGTGCGCACGATCGAGCGCCGCCTGTGTGCTGGAGTGTTCTCCGGGAGGCGCGCCCAAGATCAGCGGCGTGCTCTCTTCGGCGCAACACATCGCGCAGATTGCCCGGCAGCGTGCCGGTCCCGCATTCGGCAAGAAGGCACCTGGCCGGGTCACCAATTGGGATGTTTCTCCGGCGTGGATGCGGGCTGTGGGGAGGTAGGGTGTCCTTTGCCGCCGTCCACATCCCGGAGTTTCCGGTTGCCGCGTGGCTACAGAGCGCTCCGCACCTGAAAGCGCGGCCGCTCGTGCTACTGCGGGGGACGCCGCCGCAGGATAGCGTGGCATCGCTCGACGCCATCGCTCTCGCCTCCGGCATTGAGCATGGCATGAGCAAGGTCCAAGCCGAGGCAGCTTGCGAGGCCTGTTTTCGCTCGCTTGAACCAGGGGAAGAAGCCCGAGCATACGAGAAAGTCCTTGCTGTCGTTGACCGGTCCTCGCCGCGTGTGCAGGCGATCTCTTCACCGGCGAATGAGTATGCGGGACAGGATGGTCTTGCCCTCGCGCTTTTGATGGACCGTTCCGGAACCGGTTCACTCTTCGGTACCGCGCTGGATTATGCGCAACGTCTCCATCGTGCGCTCTCTGAAGCCGGCTTCGAAAGCTCCGTCGCGACTGCACACAACGCAGAAGCCGCGCTTATGCTGGCACGCAGCCAGCGCGGTGTGCTCTGCGCGAACGAAAACAGGCTACAGGCGTACCTTGCGTCGCTACCGACAGCCCTGCTGCCTTGTGAGCCGAAGACACAAGCGCTCCTGCGCCGGTGGGGTGTGCGCACCCTCGGGCAACTCGCCGCTCTACCTGAAACGGGCCTCATCAGCCGATTGGGTCAACAGGGTCTGCGCCTACAGCAACTCGCTCGCGGCGAAGCGCCTCATCTGCTCACCCCGGAGGCACCAGTGTTCTCGCTTTCGGAGTCGCTGGAGCTGGACACACCTGTCGAAGACTTGGAGCGACTCCTGTTTGCGTTGTCGCGACTGCTCGGAGAGATCATTCGCAAAGCCGTCGATCATGCCTACGCCGTTCGCTGCCTGACTGCGACGCTCGTCTTGGATCGCGCCCAAACTCACATCGTTCGCGTGGCACCCGCCAGCCCGACACAGAACCGCGAGAACCTGCTGAAGCTTCTGAACCTCGAACTGCAGGCGCATCCGCCGCAGGCAGAAGTGATTGCGCTCCGGCTAGATGCCGACGCGGCGCAGCCGCAGATCGCACAGCGTGGATTATTCCAGTCGCAGTTTCCAGACCCGGACCGGCTCGACCTGCTGTTAGCCCGGCTACGGAGCATCGCGGGCGAGCACAACGTCGGCTCCGCAAGGCTCGCCAACAGCCACCGCGAGGACGCGTTCACGCTCGAAATGTTTCGCCCGGAACTCGACAGCAGCAAGGAAAAGCGAGGCATCGCCACACGTCCAGCATTCCGCGCGCTCAGGCCGTCCCAGAGCATTCGCGTGTGTCTGGCCCAGGAGCGCCCAAACGTTTTCTTCTGGCGCGGCATGAAGTTCAAAGTTGCGGACGCAGCCGGTCCATGGCACGCAAGCGGCTCGTGGTGGGACCGCACCAGCTTCGATTGCGACTTCTGGGATGTCGTCACCGAAGAACCGGCGTACATGGTGATCGCGAACTTCACCGGAGGCGAAGCCGAAGAACTGCGCCGGGCGCTGGGCAGTCGCCGCTCGCAGGAGAAGATGCGCGCTCTGGAAGCCAAGCTCCGTGCCGGCATGGAGGCGAACGGTGTGGACCTGAAGGCGCAGGAAGAGATCATTCTCGCCATCAGCTCTTTTGCGCTGTACGGCTTTCCCGAAAGCCACAGCGCCAGCTTCGCCCTGATTGCCTACGCTTCGGCATGGCTCAAGTTTCACTACCTGCCAGTCTTCACAGCCGCCATCCTCAATAACCAGCCGATGGGCTTCTACAGCGCAGCCGTCCTTGTCAAAGACGCGCAGCGTCACGGCTTGCGCATCAAGCCCGTGGACGTGACCCACTCCGAGTGGAACTGCACTCTGGAGAAGGAGGAAAACGGCAGCTACACGCTTCGTCTCGGATTGCGCTATGTGCACGGTTTGCGCGGTGCCACGGCTGCCAAGCTGGAGGAGGCACGCCTGGCCAGGCATTTCGGGAGTATCGAGGATCTCGCCTGCCGCGTGCCCTCCCTCTCGCAATCCGAGCTGACAACCCTTGCCGAGATCGGCGCCCTGAATGCGCTTGGTCCCAGACCCCATCGTCGCGATGCGCTCTGGCAGGTGGAGCGCGCGGTCCGGCAGTCCGGCTCACTGTTCGAGGGGCAAGACCAGAATGAGGACTGCACCTCGCCGCTTGAGGCAATGAACCCGACAGAACGCATGGTCGCCGACTATTCCGGGACCGGCGTCACGGTAGGCCGTCATCCCATGGCCCATTGCCGGACAGAACTGAAACGCATGCGGGTCTTTCCCGCGAGCTACCTGCGAGACACCAGGCACGGCACCAGGGTGCGCATCGCGGGATGCGTCATCGCCCGGCAACGCCCCCGCACCGCGCATGGCTTCATCTTTCTTTCGCTCGAAGATGAGACTGGCATCGCCAACGCGATCATCGATCCGGACCTGTATGAGGCGAATCGCAATCTCGTCACCTATGGCAAAGTTCTCCTGATCGAAGGCATGTTGCAGAACATCGACAAGGTCGTCCACGTCCGGATGCAGCGCATCGCGGAACTCACTCTCGACGCGCAACTCGCCCTCAAGTCTCACGACTTTCACTAGGAGACTGGATGGTGCCCAGATGAGTTCGCCCGGAGACAAGGAGCCGCCCAAGGAGTGGTGGTTCGAGAACGCATGCCGCATCGCCGCATTTCGGCTCCGCGACCAGAAGTACATCGGCGTGAACGTCTCGCCGCTGCGGGAGCAGATACGCGACTCAGTCGAGTTCGTCCGCGTCGTTTGGGAGGAAATTGAACGCCATCTGCGGGATGAGGACGCTAGGCAATGATGAAGTCGAGCCGCGGCAACCGTCTTTCCAATGCTTGGGCTTGCCCGCAGCGCGCGACCGAGATCGACACGAGCGCCTTTAGGCTGTCGCCTGGAGATGCAGGCAAACTCG
Organism: uncultured Acidobacteriaceae bacterium; assembly: GCA_964246755.1. Taxonomy (GTDB): domain Bacteria; phylum Acidobacteriota; class Terriglobia; order Terriglobales; family Acidobacteriaceae; genus EB88. Next base: position 1,188 of record CAXTSA010000260.1, on the reverse strand, counting down.
TCTGCCCGGCCTGTGCCCGCGAGTTCCCGTGGAATGCGCAGAACAAGGGCAAACTGTGGCCAGAGCAGCGCGCCTACAGCGTACTGCGATAAAGCTCTCTCATGCACTGTTCAACAAAGATGGAGGCTCTTCTGGCTTGGGACACTGCAGCAGCTCCGGCCCGTTGTTGCGGACGCTTCCGACTGTTGGATTGCATGGTTCGGCTTGCATGGCGTCGCTTCGTAGGGACGTATCAAGTCAATCGGCAATTGTTCCGTTTCTCCACGGTCCAACCAACGGTCGTAATCGCGCGGGTGCACCCGACCTGTTAGTTCATTTGCCATCGTCGTGATGATCGCAAACGTCTGTAGCCACTCGCCCGTTGCCGAATCTTTCGAAGCGTCCCATAGTCCCGCAAACCCGAACGGCTCTCCCCTCGTCGAGGTGTACACGAACGCTTCTTGGTCTTCGAATCAATCTTCTGCCACTCATAAAACCTGTCGGCCGGCAAGAGGCACCGGCGCTTCCGAAATGGCCTACGCCAAAGCGACTTTTCTTCAACGGTTTCTGCTTTTTGCGTTGATGGTGCTGAAGCCCCTGATTCAGCAGCCGACTTTGCAAAGTACGGGATCAGGCCCCAACGCATCATCACCATCTCCCGGTCACCCGTGTCGCGATTCAGCCGGACAACGGCCTGAGAAGTCGTGGGCGCCACGTTAAAGTCAGGCGGAAGCACGAAATTCTTTGGCAGCTTGCCTAAGCGAAATGCCTCCGCAATCCGTTGCTTGTCCCTCTCCGCAGATATCGTCCGCACGTAGCTTTCCCGATTAAAAGTCTAGCGCTCCTTACAAGCTTGTCCGGGAAGAGGACTCTTCCCACGCTTCAGCCGCTGCGCGTCTGCGCTCCCATCACAGCGGGCCTGTTCCTGCCCGCAACGCCGCCCCTGGAACATGGGCACGCGGCGGGCGCGTGCATATCCGTCCGCTGAGGGCTGCGCCCTGGCGCGGCGCAAGGGGTGTCCCCATAATTTTTCGTTCCGAAAAATCAGCGCGATAAAACCGCGCCCCTGCGGGTGGGCGATACCCACTCCCCTTGCGCCTTGCCGCCCTGCTAACCCTTTCCGCTTATTGCGGCATGTACGCATGCCGCTGGCTCACCAGCGGAAGAGCAACAGCAAAAGCAACGGCAAAGGAGCGAACCACCATGAAT
>CAXTSA010000259.1:1829-4574 GCA_964246755.1 uncultured Acidobacteriaceae bacterium | reverse complement strand
GTCTCACAGGGTGTGCTGCCCGATGCTCTACGCTTGCGCGATGTACACCTTGGTAGCAGGGTCAGGGCGCCGGACCGCGATCGGCGGAACAGGCCTCACGGCGGAGCCAGCCGACCGAGGAGCCGGACGTACGGAAGGCATGCAGGCGGCGATCATCATGGTCTGCAGGGCGTTGTGGTTACGCCAGAAAGAAGCAGAGGTGCCGCGACGGGAACGAGCAGAGAGTGCCATGGGAGTTCTCCTTGAATGAGGGTTGTGGGAACGAAATGGAAGGGATAGGGCGAAGACACGAACTAACGGAAGCGAGGGCGCAGAATGCACGCCCACACCCTGACAAGCGATCCGAGCAGTGCCGCAAAGAGCAGAAAAATGCCAGCCAACAAGGGTGTGTTCGTCTCAGCAGCACGGTAGAGCGTCGTCGCGGATTACGCGATCACTGCGGCGTTGCATGCGTCAAGGCGAGGCAGAGAAGACAGCGAAAGGCGAAGCGCGCCGAACGAACAGGAACAAATTCGACAGGTTGCAGAACGATGCGAGGTAGCGTGACCACGGAATCCCTTTCACGAGAGGTTCATGACGCAGCGGAGGCGTACGGCTTCGAGCCCCGCGCGAACACGGGGCTGGAAGTCGCAGGTTTACTTGTGGCGGAGTTTGCTGGCTTTCTTTGAAGAGGGAGGGCGTACTGCCTGGACAGGCTTTTTGTATCTACCGCGAACCGTGAACGCCTCCTCGTTTTCCGAGAGACGCTGCACGGGAAAGCGGTCGACGCCGAACTGCGCGACGACGTTTTCCTTGTGGATTTCGCAGAAGAGTTCTTCGAGGAATCGTCAGAAAGCAAGACGCTTACGGAACAAGCGGGCCATGGAGCGCACTCATCATCAACCACCTAACGTTGCTGGCTATGTGCGACGAGCCTGGAACAACTCGCCGCACATCTATGGTGAACGGATCAGGCAGCCACGCCCTGGGCGGCGTGCTGCAGATCGGTAACGACCGCCTTCAGAACTTCGAAGGACGGGATCTTATCGATCGACTGAACCTTGTGTACGTCGAGAGCCGCGTAGAAGACGTTCTCGTGCACCTCTTCGGCCAGCACACGCAAACGCTTGATGCCCCGATCAATGATTGCCAGCTGGTTGAGAATCCACTTCTGCGCGTCCACACTGGGCAGATCACGCGCGTTGCGCGCCGCACCGCCTTTACGGAACACCTCGAAGAAGAGCGCGTCCCCGACGACTTGGCGAAAGCTCTCGATCTGTTGCGTCAACCCAGGATCCAAGGAGGCGGCAGACTGCGAACCGTTCCCCTGCACTGCTACCGGTCCTTTTGACCCGCTAGACGGCGCGGAAGCGTTTCGCACCGTTTCTCCGTGTCCGGTTTCGTGACGGTCATCGGCACTCTCGTGGGTTGGTACGACGCCTGGAGGCAACGCCCACTTGGGCAGGGTCGGAAGCCGCACAGGCTGTCCATACTCATTCAGGTCGACCCACATCTCGGCGAAGTCATAGAAGTAGCGTCCCAGACCAAAACAGGAGCAGGCACGCTTAAACGCCTGAGCCTCCGCGCGGGTCATCGCGTTGTCATCGTCGGCCCACATCTCGCCGCTGCCGCTGTGTGAGCCAAGGCCGTGTACCGTGACCACGCAGGTCACGATCACCTTGCCCGTCTGAATCGTGGTGTTCTTCTTCGCGCGCGTGACCGGGGAGAGTGTGGTCACGTCATAGGTTCGAGTCCAGCCCGCGGGGCTCAGGATGCTGTTAAGCCGGTCGGTGTAGGCACGCTGATCTCCGTAGGGGATCACGCAGCCTCGCTTTCCGTCTTTGCTCTTGTTGGTGACGCGCCAGCTAATGGCGGCCGGGTCGAAGGGGATGGCGAGCAGCTCGAGCGACTTCTGCTGGTCGGCCGTGAGTTCGGTGTGCATGAATTGGTCCTTTTGAGGGGGATGCAGGTGTAGTTGCGTGCAATAGAAAAGGCGCTCCGAAGAGCGCCTTGCGGGGAAACTGAGCAGCTTTCAGTCCACTCAGAACGGGATGTCCTCGTCGGTGATGCCGACGTCGCCGTAATCCGTCTGCTGGCCGCCATAGCCGGTACCATCGGACTTCGAGTAGCCGCTCTGGCTCTTGCCGCTGGTGGTTCGCGATGCGGTTTGTGTCGTTCCGCTTCCGTTCTGCCGGTCCTTATCTCCGCCGAGCAAGGTGAGATCGTTAATGATGATTTCGGTCCGGTACTTCTTTTGCCCGGACTCCTTGTCATCCCAGGATCGCGTTTGCAGTTTCCCCTCGATCATGATCTGCGAGCCCTTCTTGACGTAGTCCCGCACGATCTCCGCAGTCCGCTGGAAAGCGACGAGGTTGTGCCACTCCGTTTTATCCACCCACTCTTCGCCTTGCTTCTGGCGATCGGCGGTAGCGAGAGACAGGCTTGCCACGAGAGTGCCTCCCTGCGTGGCACGGACCTCCGGGTCTTTCCCGGCGTGACCGAGTAGCAGGACTTTGTTCATACCTTTTGCCATACGAGTTCCTTTCTGTGATTGCGCTGATTGCTGTTGCATGGGTGCAAGACCGTCGCCTACTGAACGATGAGGTTGTCCTTGCGGTCCCACATCGTCTCAAAATCGCGGTTGAAGGCCGCGACCTCGTTTGCGTCCTGCGTGACTGTGACCTGGTTGTCCTGATACCGCGCCGCGGACACAGACCAGTTGCCGGAGCCGTCACGAAGGACGGCATCGTCGATCAGCATGATCTT